>WJJN01000092.1 GCA_014729735.1 Candidatus Zhuqueibacterota bacterium | reverse complement strand
TATCGCCACTTGTCATATTCCCATGATTGTCATGGCTCACGATTTTCCAAAAATAAGTGGTTGAAAATTTCAAATTCTGTGTCTGATATGAATTAATGCTTGAATTGGACTTCACCTGGTCCGGCGAATCGCTCACACCGACATGAATGTCATAGGTTACAATATCACCCTGATCCGGGTCTCCGCCGCTCCATTGCAAATTAATACTACTGCTTATATTTTTTTTACCGTCAGCAGGGACAATGGGAACAGGTTTGTGCGGGGGATTATTTTCCGGTTCCAGCGGTGTCGTTTTGCCGCAGCATAAAATAATGGGAATTAATAAAAGCGCAAATAAGCGTTGCATTGTGATGTGCTCCCTGGATGTTCGACTGAATGCATAAAAAAGGCTTTTTATGTGTCGCAATTAGAATCATATGTGATTTAACGAAAATGCTGTACTTGTCCTGCTTAGAAACGTCATCCGATATTTCATGCGTCTGGATGTTATTCTCATTCAAATTATATATTAAGACTTTAATTAATAAAAAATAGTACGAAAATCAAGTCAAATCGTTTTCATTAAATTTATTTAACAAAGCCAGTTTGTGTTAAGTACTTGTATTTATATAACCAATGTATTTTATCCGGCAGGGATAGCCACCGCGTTGATAGGTACAATTATCCCATAAAGAACATCGGCAGGAACAGATGACATCTTTATGTTTTAAGGAAGCATGGTTTTGCAGTTTGAAATTACGGGATGAAGGTTTTGAATCTGTCAGAACTTTTTGGGCAAGATTTTCAAATTCAGGAATTTCGATCAGATGATCGAGTTGTCTGCTTTTGATGCAAGCTCTGATATTTTCATGATAATGGATATTGCAGATATGCTCCACCCGGACACCGAGCAGCTCTTTACACGCGATTTGCAATGCCAGAATATCCTGTTTTTCATCATCCTGATGCAGCATATTTAAAATCAATTTGGGTTTTAAAATTGAATGATCGTTTTCGATATCTTGTTGTTTCACAAACCGGCGTACTAATCTGAATTTATTGAAGTCATAGTTTGTATAGGCGCTTTCAATGTAGTTTATGAGTCGCGGATGATTCACATAAGTATCCCTGAGCATTTGATATTGACAGGTTTTTATGAAACCAAATGTCTCGAGAATTGACATAGGTTCGGGATTTACAATGACGAGCATTTCGTCGGCAGTATTGAATAATTGAACCGAAAATTTTGAATAGCCGGAACCGAGATCGAGGATGATGAAATCGGCATTAATTTTTCGGAGTTTTTTTATGAGTATATGATGTCGCCCATCGATATAATCGGAAATACCCAAAACACCGGCATAGGCGGAAAGCAAAATCAGATTTTGAAATTTGGTGCGATAAAATGGGAAATCGGTCTTTCTTTTGCAGTTGTTTGCGAGAGCTATGCTATCACCGTTTTTCTCGAATAAATGGTGCAGGCTAGGACTTGATAAATCGGCATCTATCAGAACGACCTTTTTCTTTTGGAGGGACAGAGTAAGTCCCAGCGCGACTGAAACCAACGATTTCCCTGCGCCCCCCTTGCCTCCACCTACAGCAATGATGCGCACCCGTTGTTGATCTGCGTCATGAATGCCTGCCTGCTTTTTTATTGAAATTGGCTGGCGGGTTTTATGTTTTGCTTTCATCATATTATTTCGTGAGGGTCAGGTATTTCCGAATATAATGCAAAAAATACGCCATTTAAAATGAAGCGCCCAAATGCCGCATAAAATCACAATTTACATTAATCCGAAAGCAAATTAGCCGGGCTACGTATGTATTATTCCGGACAGTTCTAAACGGATATTCTCACATTGGGTCATTTCATGCTCCGCTTCTGTTACTGCTCGGAATTTTCTAATATTAATATTTTTATTTGCTTCTGTTCAATTAAATAGCTATATTAAATTAAGACTGAATGACCATTCATTTGCGAATAGATTATGACAAGCAATGTATTTAGCACCCCGATGGATGCCGGCAGAGAGCCGGTGATAAAAGAATTTCTGAACAAGAGAGGATTCGAGTTCACCACTGTGAATCATGCGTTCTGGAAGGCGCAGCATGCCGGGATCAGCATTATTTTTTACAAGAGCGGAAAACTCGTGATTCAGGGAAAGGGTGCCGTGGATTTTGCGCATGAATTTCTGGAAATCCCCGATCAAAATCAGGGACTTGAGCACATCACGAACATAAATGCATGGATCGGCGCAGATGAAGCCGGAAAGGGCGATTTTTTCGGTCCGCTAGTTGTGGCGGCGGTGCACATTACGAAAAAAGATGTGCGGGAGCTCGTGATGTTGCAAGTGCAGGACAGCAAAAGGATGACGGATAAAAAAATTACTCAGATAGCTGAAAAGATCAGACAGAAATTCGATTACGCTCTGAAAATCATCGAACCTGGGGAATACAATCGAATCTATCCGCAGTACAATAATCTGAATAAATTGCTTGCCCGTGCGCATGGAGAAGTGATTTCCAGATTACTTAAAAAGCATACAAGTGATGCTGTATTGATCGATAAGTTTGCAGATGAATCTTTGATAGAAAACGAGCTGCGGTCGAAGACTCGCACAAAGCTGGTTCAAATTGAGAGGGCTGAGATAAATCCGGCGGTGGCGGCGGCTGCAATTTTAGCCCGAAGCAGTTTCGTCGAGGTATTAACCCGGATTTCTCAAAAATATAATATCGTCCTGCCGAAAGGTGCTTCGGAACAGGTTGTATCATCCGGAAAAGAATTTGTCCGTGCACATGGAAAATCGAAACTGGAAAACGTTGCCAAATTACATTTCAAAACAGTGAATAAGTTATAACATGCTGCAATCACACTATCTCTATTTTCTGCGTCATAATATCCGGAGCCGGTTATTCGGCAAACGAAGTGCACTTCTGGCAGGAATGAAAATCACCTATCGTTGTAATCTGCGCTGTAAAGCATGTCCGTTCTGGAAAATGGAAAATCACTCTATTTCATATAAAGATGCCTGTGCGATGATGGATAATTTTTACGATAACGGCGTTCGACTGCTCATTTTTGAAGGAGGTGAGCCGTTTCTGTGGCAGGATGGTACAAAGTCTTTGAACGATTTAGTGACGTATGCCCGGAGAAAATTTTTCTGTACGGGGATAACGAGCAATGGCGTGCTTCCAATCGAAACTGAAGCCGATGTCGTCTGGATCAGCATCGACGGACTGCGGGAAACACACAATGCAAACAGGGGTAATTCATTCGACCGGGTGATCGAAAATGTCCGG
>WJJN01000643.1 GCA_014729735.1 Candidatus Zhuqueibacterota bacterium | reverse complement strand
GATAGCGACTGGACCATCATCGATCCTAATGAAGCGCTGAAAAGACAGAAGATCAAAGATAGACATCATTTTGAATACATTCATTTTTTGGCAGATTTAGAGAAAGATTATCTATGCAAAATCAAAGAGATCGATTTTACAGACCAATCTCGATTTACATCGACTGTTATGGTCGGGGCAGATGAAAATCCCGCGCAGGTGATCGAGGTTGTTTCGCTGGAGCAGAATTATCCCAATCCATTTAATCCGGTGACGACGATCTCGTTTTCTGTTCTGGAAGAAATGCATTTGAAGATCAGTATTTATGATATACTGGGTCGGCAGATCAGAACATTGAAAGAAGAAAGATTCGGTGCAGGTGATTTCAAGCTGCGCTGGGATGGTACGGATGATTACGGCAACCGGGTGCCATCTGGCGAATATTTCATTATGCTGCGAACCGGGGATAATGTGAAAGTTGTAAAGAAGATGATTGTTCGGAAATAATGGATATTCCTGTACCTGCGCTTGCATTGATAGGCAGGGCGATACGTGGCTGCAAACGAATGGGATTGTATTAAAAGTCATTTTTGGGTGTCATTCCTGCGAATGCAGGAATCTCCTTACTTTTTGAACTAGGGGATTCCGGGAAAAGCCCGGAATGACATCGAATGAGAAAATCGGACTTTTAATACAATCCATAGAAGTCGTTCCCACGAAATTCGTGAGAACGAGAGAGTATTGGGAAGCACAGCTAAGGGAGAACGGTTTATGAATTTCATATCGATTTTACGACTGCAGAATTTATTAATTTTGGGGATTTTAATACTAGTCGCTGCATTACCGATTACAGCAAATGATGCAAACGGACAAGAGATGCCGCTGGTTACCAACATATTCTTTGAAACGGATTTACGCCAGGCTTTGAAAGACCTGTCGAATGAATCGGGAGTTACCATCATCGCGGATAATACGGTACAGGGATTGGTGACGCTCGAGTTCGAAAATGAGCCGTTGGAATCTGTGCTAAAAAAGATCCTGTCCGGTGGTGGATTCACTTTTCGAAAAATCAATGACTTTTACCTGGTTGGTTCCCCGTTGATCGAAAACCAGGCATTTCCACTGCTCACGGAAACAGAATACTACTGTCCCGATTACCTGGAAGCGAAGCAAATCCCGATGCTGCTCTCAGATTTCTATCGTCCTTACGTCCGGGTGAACGATGTTACGAATTCTATCGCCATCACGGCGTCGCCGGAGCTGATCAATCAGATAAGATCGAGCGTGCGCTCCATCGATGTGCCGCCAAAACAGATTTTAATCGAGGCAGTGGTGACCGAGCTTTCCAATGATGCGAAACGGTCGCTGGGAATCGACTGGAGCTGGCTGGGCGAGAGCGATAAAAAGTCGCTGAATCTGAAAACAAATCTGAACAGCGTGTTGAGCGATTCCAGCTTTACCGGACAGTTGATTCGTTCCGGCATTAATTACAAGAGTTTTAAATATGATGTGATCCTGAATCTGAAGGCGCTGGCAACCGAAGGCAAAGCCAAAATACGGGCGAATCCGAAAATCACCGCCATCAACGGACAGCAGGCGTCGATCTTCATTGGCAGCGAGCGTTATTTTTCCATCGTCACCGGACCGGTCAACTATCCCTACACCCAGTTGGAGCGCATCCCTGTGGGGATTACGCTGAAAATCGAGCCGCGCATTTCCTCGAAAGACGAGATCACGGCTTCCATTGAATGCGAGGTAAGCGAAGTCAGTGAAATTGGTCTCTCCGGCTTACCGCTGGTGACCAAACGGAACGCACGAACGAGCATCCGTGTAAAGAACGGAGAGATCATCGCCATTGGCGGGCTGACTCAGGAGCAAACTATCGATACGAAGAAAAAGATTCCGTTTCTGGGAAGCATTCCTTTGCTGGGCTATTTTTTTAGTCATTCGAAAAAAGAGAAGATCGAAAAGGAAATTTCTATTTTCATAGCCCCGCATTTGATTGATGAAAATGCAGCGACAGAGAATAGTGAATAGTGCGATAGGCATAAACTGGAAAGTTCATATAAAAAAAAAAATCAGCAAATCCGTTAACAACGAATTTGCTGATTTAGATGTAATCTTCAAACTCTTATTTCTTTTTTATAAGTCCCAGTAAGAACAACAGCACTAATGCGCCGATGACAGCCATGATGAGCGAGCCGAGGACACCGTAGGCTGTGATTCCGAGCAAGTCGAACAGGAAGCCACCGAGCAGTGCGCCGATAATACCCACGACAAAATTGCCGATCAGCCCGAAGCCGGCGCCTTTCATCAGGCGTCCGGCGATCCAGCCGGCAGCGATACCAATCAGTATAAACCATAAAATGTTCATAAATATTCTCCTTTCATTTTATTTATAAGTGCAGGAAGCGCTTCGAAATTTATAGTTATTCAAAGCGTTCTTTCGCTTTTTCGACTGCTTTTTCCAGATCATTCAGCGATTTCTGGGCGCCGGCGACAAAATCATTCCACGCTTTGCCGCTTGCTTTTCCGAAGTTCTCGATCTTGTTTCCCAGCGAATCCGCTTGATTTTCCATCACCTTAATTTGCTGTTCCATTTTTTCTTTGGTTGCAGCAGACGTGTTCTCCGCATCTTCTTTCAATTCGGCGATGTCCTGATTTAATGAATCGAGTTGATTGTTCATTTTGCGCAGCAGTTCGTCTTTTTCCTGTTGTGTTAATTTCTTTGTTGTTTCATATACATCCTCGGCTTCATTCTTGATGTCTTTCACGGATATATTTTCCTGTTGCTCGGTGTCATTCTCACCGCAGCCAATTAGCAGGATGAAAAAACTCAGAATTGCAAAGTGCAGCAAACGCATAAAACCTCCTTCCTTTTAATATTACGGGGCATTGAATAAGCTGATATTTTTTGTCAAAATACTTTTCTTATATTTAATATAACCAAATTGTAATAAATAGCAAGCAAAAAATGGAAATTGGTTATTTAGTATCTCCTGGATTTTTCATTTATTTCTCGCAGAATCATTTCCGCTACACGCTTCCCGGCATTGCCATCCAGAAATTGATCGAACATCAATGAGTTTGCAGCCTGCCGTTGCGCCTGTTTCGCAGCGGGATTTGCCAGACAGGTTTCGATGGCATGCCGCATTTCCGTAAAATTATTGACGCGTATGCTGATATTTTTCAGCAGCTTTCTGATTTCCGCCGGACTTCGCTCCTGCTGTGGAGTTGCAAATGTGATGATTGGCTTATCAAGCGCGCAGAATTCGGCAATAATGGAGCTGTGGTCCGCGATCATCACGTCCGCCAACATGAGATAGGGGAGAGCATCCGGTTCTTCGATGAAATAAATATCGCTCATACCGCGCAGCCGGTCGATGTACTGGGAAGACATCCAGGGATGAACCGTCACCAGCACATTATACACATTCGCAAGGGACGGGAGTTCATCAATCCAGCGTTCGATGGCGGACATGCCGGAATTATCCCAGGTTGTAGTGAAAATCAGTGTTTTTCGGCGCGGATCGAGTTTTGCTTTTTTACGAAACGGTTTCAGCGTGCTCTCATTCAACGTGCCGTCGAATGCGGGATCCAGCTTTGGAAAGCCAATCGCCCTGGTCGATGAAATACTGTTTGCTTCGGCGATTTCAACTTCCTTTCGGCTGGTCACGAAGTAAAGATTAAATGCATTGTAGCTCGAAGCATGTGTAAACTCTTTGAAATGATATGCTCCATGCCGGCATCCAAACCTTTGAATTTTTCTGACTGAAAATTTATGCGCTGCATGGCGGCACATCAGCACGGTTTTGGGGAAGCTTGGCAGGCGCTTGTTTGGGATGCTCAGATTGTCCAGATATTTCCGGGTTTTGCGGTTTTTGCAGGCATATTCCACAGGCGGCAGGTGTTTTATAATTGGCTTCAGAACGACATAGTCCAGTGGATCGGCTAAATAGACGACAAAATCGGGATTCTTTTTCAGGAGCCTGAAAAAATACCAGCCGAGTTTGTAAGGATATTTATAAAGATAGTATGAAAAAACCATTGTTCAATATTATAGTGATTTCTGTTTTTTTTGCAGATATCGAATCACAGCGCCTGCAATATCGGTTTCCAGATCAGGCTTCGCTTCATGAAACAACCAGTTATTTTCCTCCGGTGAATAGTAGCCTTTCGATTTTTGATAAGCGCCGAGACCGAAATGCGACGCTTGAAATTCGATCAGAAAATAATTTCCCTCTTTCCCGCAAATATCCAGCGATAAAAATGGTGTATCAAATTTCTGATATACGCTGCGAGCGAAATCGAACAGCTTTGGATCTGGATCGAAATTGAAATCATGGATCTTGGCGCCACTGGCGCGAAAATCATTCTTTCGGTTATGGCGTTTCATTATATAATAGCGGTCCTGCAACACAAGAACACGATAATCAAAAGTCAAATCCGGCACGAATTGCTGCAAGATAAAATTTTGCTCCTGTTTAACATACACTTTATATTGTTCGTAATCCACGCGATTGCTGTAATTCGGGTATTCGCGGTATGATTTCTTCTTACGAAAGTATTTACGGCGAATCAGGTCAAGCTGCGTTGCCAGTCCGACTTTTTCGAATTTTTTGATACCGGCGATTAACTCATCTTCATTGTGAATCAGATAGACATCTTTGCCGTTTGAGCCATCCACTTTTTTCAAAACCACGGGGTATTCGATATCGTATTCCGAAATCTCATCCCGACTACTCAAATAAATGGCATGCAATGATTCAAATCCGAGTTTCTTTTTATAGAGCTCCTGATAGCCTTTGTTTTCATGACATTTCAACAAATCGTAATTGGGAATCAATAAATTGGTGCCATTGTCCAGAAAACGGACAAGGTCTTTGATATATGCCCGAACATTCGCTCGTTGACTGAAGGAATAGAGTATGACGCTGTCTGTGAGCTGTTCTGACGGATTGACCAGTTCGTGAAATTTTAGTTTACGAACTTCATAATTCGATTGTTCAAAAGTGGATTTTATTTTATCCGGATTCATGGGAACCCACGGCTTGCGTGTTTGACCGTAAAAATTTCGATTCCCGATAACGAGAGTAATTTTCTTGAAATTCATTTTGTTGTGATGTCCTTAAAATATGCTTTGATTTGCGGATAAATTTTATGAGGTGGATTCTCCAGCATGCAGCGAAAATGGCTTTCCGGGCACTTTCGCGTGCCGTGTTTGCTGCACGGTCGGCAATAAAGCTCGATTTCCAGCATCCGGTCGTTGGAGCGATACGGATAGCAGCCGAATCGCCGCACCGTGGGACCGAAGAACGCGTACACATCCGTTTTCACCGCATTCGCGATGTGCAATGGCGCACTGTCGTTGGTCAGCATCAAATCGACTTTTTCAATAAGCGCCGCGGATTCCAGAACGCTCAGCTTTCCTGCCATCACCATCGCGTCGGATGCTGAGTCCCGGGAGATATCTTTGCATAACTGTTGCTCGTTTTTTGCGCCGAATAGCACGACCTGAATTTCATCATTCTTCAATAAACGCAGCAATTCTGCATAATAATGTTTGGGATATTGCTTTGTATTCCGGATCGAGCCGGGCGCCACTCCCAGCACAAATTTATGATTCCGGCGGCACTCAGCAATGAGCTTTTCCGCTTTGCTTTCTTCCTGATCTGTCCAGAACAGTTCGCTCTGCGCATCGAATTCTTCATCGCTGAAGTATTTCAGCAGCTTTAAATACCGGATTCGGACATGATAGCCCCGTTTGTGAGTAACCGGCATGGTGACAAGCTTCTGCCGCGCAAAGCCGGTCCGCTCCGGGACGCCGCCCAGCAGCATGAGCAGGGAGGAGGTCATCGAGCTTTGGATGGAAATCGCCAGATCATATTTGCGGGAGCGAATTTGCGAAACGACTTTGAAGAAAGCGACCAGCTTCTTCCGGAGCTGCCGTTTATCAAAATGCAGAATTTCATTGACATGCGGGTTGTGTTCAAAAACGATTGCCGTTTCCGGAATGGTGAGCACGTCGATTTTTGCATCGGGAAATGTCTGCCTTGCCGCGCGCACCAGCGGCGTGGACATGATCACGTCTCCGAGGAACGCAGTTTGAATAATCAATATCTTTTTGTAGGATGATGTGTCTTTATTCTTCATGAAGTTTTTGATATAGTTTTAGATTTTTTTTGATTGTTCGTTCGATGGAGAATTGTTCCACGGTCTTTCGCCCGGTTTGACCAAGCTGCTCGCGCAATTGAGAATCATCGATCAGACGCAATAGCGCGTCCGCCAGCGCCTGTTCATTGCGCGGCGGCACGAGCAGACCATTCTGCTCGTGTTTCACCGCTTCGGGAATGCCGCCCGTATCGCAGCCCACCACAGGCAATCCCATTGCCTGCGCATCCAGGATCGAAGTGCCCAATCCCTCTTTTTTCGATGCCAGCACGAAAATGTCGAACATCTTCAAAAAGCTGCCGAGATCTTTCCGGAATCCGGTGAAAATAAATCGATCCCCCAATTGCAAATCCCGCGCCAGCCCGAACACCTGCTTTTCATCCGGACCCTCTCCCACGGCACAGAACGTCACGTTCTCCCTCTTGTCGAGTACGATTCGGGCGGTTTTCAACAAATTGGGATAATCCTTGTGACCCGCAATCGCCGCGATGGTACCGACTACCACATCCTGTTCGGGAATCCCCAACTGCTGCCGGAAATCCGGCGGCAGTTCAAGATGTTTAAATTTGTACTTGTCAATTCCGCTGTGAATGGTAATTAATTTTTCCGCAGGCAATCCGTCTTCCAGAAGCACTTTTTTGATGCCATCGGAAATGCAGACAATCACATCCAGCAGCCGGGTTTTATATTTCAACTGAGATAGCAGATTTTTATTAATATGAAAATCGACGCGGCGCACCGCAATTAATTTTAATGTCGGATAAAATAGTTTGGCGAACAAACCGATTGCCATCGCGTGCGCCGTATGCAAATGAAGGATCCGGAACCGAAGCTTGCGGCACAGCAACGCAATCCGCAGCCCGGCAATGATATCGATCTCCCCGCGCATGCGCAAGGGAAAATACGGCAACGTGCGCTCCTTGCAGTAGTTTTCCAGTTCCGAGTCCGGCTGGCACACCAGCGCCGTATCCAGCCCCTTTTCGAGCATCCCCTCGAACAAGTACGCGACCTGCTGCTGCCCCCCGCGCCAGGCTTTTCCGGTATCGATGTGAAGAATTTTTGGTGGTTTATTTTTCATCTGCTGAATTAATTACTGCTGTTTGAAAACCACAGATTTCCGAAGTCTTCGGGACTTCGGAAATCTTAACCTGCTCAGTATATCCATTGAAATTGACATGTCGTCCTTACAGGACTCTATTCTTCTGTAAGTCAATGGGCTATAGACATATCGTGCCTACCGGCACTCAACCTGAACTTGAGGCAAAGTCCCCCCGGCGATCTAATATTGAGTTCCCCCTTTGAATCGAAGATGCGCCGGTTTGTTTGGCGCAGGGGGACGATTTTGCCGCAGGCAAAATCAGGGGGATGTGACTCCCAGCTCCGCTAAAATACCCCTCACCTTCGCAAAAACGTCTTTCGGCGAAATACCAAACGTCTGATCTCCATCTTTCTTCCAATCCGGATTGACGATATGATAATGTCCGGGAAACACGCCCTGCGGAGACCAGTTCTTTGTCGTGGTTCTGCCGAAAATTGCCAGCGCCGGCGTTTCGGTTGCCACGGATAAATGATTCAATCCGCCGTCGTTGCAGATCAGCAGGGCGCAGCGCTCCAGAAATGCCGCCGCCTGATTGAAATCCGTGGGTGGCGCGAGAACGGGCTGCTCCTGCATATTACCGGCGACTGTCTGCACATCCTGATATTCCCGCGGTCCCCAGAGAAGCACCACCGGAAAATCCGTATTCTGCAAAATCAAATCTGCCAGACGCGCGTAATTTTTGAGGTCCCATTTTTTGCTCGCCACCGGACTTCCCGGAGAAATGCAAATAATCGGTTTGCCTGATAGATTCTCTTGCTGCAGCCAGTCATCGATATATTGCCGGGATTCTTCCCGGATATGATAATGCAATTTATACGGCTGTTCTTCAATTCCCAGCGGTTTAAGCAAATCGAATTTCTTCGAAGCGCTGTAACGGGTATTACCGCGGCGGGCTTTGATATTGTACAGCATCCGCGCCTTGGCATTGTACCAGCCGAGCCGATACCGGGCGCCGGAAAACAGCAGCACTTCGAATGAGCCGGTGTTGTTCTGCTGATCGATAATCAAATCATATATGCGTCTATTTATTTTATAAAACAACTTAATGCGTTCGGTCAAATAGCCCAGCTTCTTTTTTTTAGGCAATACGATCACGTTGTCAATATAGGGATTCTTTTCCAAAATGTGATGATACGATTCAAACACCAGAAAGTCGATCTGCGCATCCGGAAAACGCTCACTAAGCGCTTTCAAATACGACGTGGTGAGCAGCACATCGCCATAGGGCTTGAATTGCATGATCAGGATTTTGTGAATATTTTCTAGCTTCGGCTTCATTTACGATAATCGACGTATGTTTTTTCTTCGATTAGATCCGAGTCAGTCATCTGATTAATGCGACGTTTGATTTCAGACCGTTTATCATTGGTGAAATAGACTTTCCTGGCGAGCCGGATGAATTCATCATCAAACACCTGCGCAGCTTCTTTTTTACGAAGCTGATCCTCAATATCCCATAACTCCCGGTTCACGCGCAGCAGTTCCTGATATTCCGGTGTTTCTTCGGAAATGCCAAGAGTGCTCATTTCCTTCCGCAGAATGGAGAATTCTTTTTCGACGTTCTTCAGTTTTTCCGGCACCGTAATTTTTTCCCGCTTAATGGACAGGATCGTCACCTTATCCACCAGCTCCCCGTTTGATATTTCAACTTTCATTTAAAATCTCGTTCGATAAAAAATGATAAATTTTACGTGCTCGTTGTTCCCAGCTAAATTTGCCCGCTGTTTTCAGACATTCCCGTGAAAATGCCCGGTACGTTTCGATGTCCGAATAGAGTGAATCGATGGCGGCAGCCCATTGTGTTTCATCATTTTCAAGAGTGAATCCATTCACATCATTGGCTATCAGATATTCGATGCCTTCCAGTTTCGTGCCAATGACCGGGATACCGGCGGATAAATACTCCAGCACCTTCAAGGGCGAACACATCCTGCTGCGGGGAGATATCACCATCGGCGCACAGCCGATATCGAGTTCCCGCTTCAGCATGTCCACTTCCTCCGGCGGCAGCCAGTTGTGTATTTCCACCCGGTCTTTTAAATTATATTTTGCAATATATGATTCGACTTTTTTGATGTCGTTATGATTTTTGGCTCCGGCGATAACCAGTTTTACTCCGGCTGTGCGAACCTGTGCAAACATCGAAAACAGGAACGGCAGATCGTAATCCCGAGATTTCAGCGAACCGATGTAGCCGATTTTATAAGAAAACTGCTCTTTCGCCGGATACTGTTTATGCGTCTTGATACCGGTGACCGCGGTCAGAAACTTCTGTTCCGGATAATAGCGCTCGTAATACTGCTTCTGCAATTCG
>WJJN01000091.1 GCA_014729735.1 Candidatus Zhuqueibacterota bacterium | reverse complement strand
GTTGCATCCAAAGGCGCAGTACCTTCGATGATACCACCAAGCCAGTACAGCCTCGTCTCCTGAGGCGGCGGGCAATTGCCCCAGTTATATAGATCGAGCCGAACCGGATACGCTCCCTTCCAGTCGGCGCCTAATTGAATGGGATAGGGATTTTTAGCGGTATCATTGCAGGTAGAATCTCGCGGCGCATTGCAGTACATGTATGATTTCCAGCGAGCGTTTCGGGCATCGATGATTGTTCCGTCTTCCCAATCCTTGAGTAAATATCCGTCATATCCCTGGTCACCTTCAATTTTTATAACAGGTCCTCCTCGGTTCAAATCGGCATAAGTATCATCATCTTTGTCGTACTGATTGCATACTAGAAAAATGATGGATACAAAAAATAGAAGGTTTACGATATTAATGCCTTTTTTACACTGAAAAATATACATTTTATGATTCCTCTCTGTAAGATGAATACCATGAATTCAGGTTGATCGATATACTGCCTATTTCATTAAAATGCATTTACCCATTGCTGAAAAGTTGTTCCCATCAGTTCCTCGTGCGTTTAATCTATAGAAATACAGTCCGGAACTATTACCAGCAGCATTCCAGGATATTGTATGATAGCCTGCTGTTTTCAATCCGAAAAACAGAGTCGTCACCTTTTTCCCCAACACATCATAGATATCAACAGTCACATTTGCTTTTTGCGGCAGAGCAAACGAGATTTTGGTTGATGGATTGAACGGATTCGGATAGTTCTGGTGCAGTGCAAATTCTTCTGGTAATGCATGTGTGTCAGTCGTCTCTTCATCTTCTACCGGCGTCCAGACATCAGTCTGCACGCTTTCTGCAGGACCATCGCCAGAGGGTATATCTGAAGCCGTTCGCAACACAATACGATCGAGACGATAATTATTTTCACAACGTCGAACATTGAACGTATGGATTTCTTCAATAGTGGAAACCTGAATGCTATCGATATTGACCCACATCCATTTTTCAAATGGATTGTAAACCGGCATGTTATCATTACCCTGGTTTGGCGATTGAACACCATCCATGCCAACCCATACGGTATTCGGTTCATTAATAAATGAATATCGCCTTAACCACACATGGAACGTTCCTGTTGTCGAAAATTTAATATTGTACCCGACTTCACAGGCATTTTCCCATGCTGCCAGAGTACCTCCTGAAAGTGTGCTTATGTAGCCGCTACCCACATAGCCAGGTTCGTCAGTTCCTTCCTCCCAGATGTTTGTAGATGGATCAAGTCGCATATCATTGATATGAAAATGTTCTGCCTCCATCACAACCTCGCCTTCAGCTTCGATGAACATTTTGTCAGATTCAAATCGGTCATTATCCAATAGCATTAATTTGACCTTTTGAGATGAAAGGCAGTTATAATTCTGATTCTTTGCAATGGCGACTTCGAGAATTTGCCAACCTTCGATATCTTCATCGTCGATTGGTGTAAATACAACTTGAACGACAGAATCTCCTGCACTGAAAACCACAGAATCTGCCAGCGCATCAAAATCATCTGCTGAGGCAGTGCCTGAAAATTCAAGAAAAACTTTCAAATCACCTGCTGTACTATTGCGAGTTAGCGCAACAACGGCAGAATCCTGATCCTGTTCAGCAGCAACGGAATCAACCAGCGTGATTGAAACAAACTGCAGCGAGCTGTCGATGAGCGTTGTGAAACGGGGACCCGATGCCCAAACCGATGTATCGGCAACCGACAGGTAGCGCATCCGCCATTCATAAGATGTATTCGGTATTAAATCTGTTAAAAACACTTGATTCGAGAGAATATCTGTGCTAACCATCCAGGACGCATCGTTCTGTTTGCGATATCCTACCTCATACGAGATAGCTGTCTCGATGGCATCCCAATATAATTCCGCACCAGTCATGGTCACATTTCGAACGTCAAGCTCCGTGAAAATGAGCCAGCCCGGTCCAACATTACCATAAGGCGTGGTTGCATCCAGCGGCACGGCGCCGACTTCTCTGCCCGCCATGATGGCGCCGAAACCCGGATCTGCCATGAGCACCTCTTCGGTCAAAGAATAATCCGTTAGGTACAGCGCGTTCGGATCATTTTTCGTTTTCCAGACGTCGAATGAGCCCCCATCGAAGAAAGCATCGGTGGAATCGTTGTGTGAATTCGCATCAACTATTACCGTGCCCTGAATATCGGTCAATCCCTGTTCATAAAATTTCCCTAATTTAGCGCAAGCGCGTCCCTCGCGGGTGGTCCGGTATATCAGGCAGTCGTGCCATCGATGGGGTCCAATGGCAGCGCCGCGTCCGCCTGCGCCCAGAACTTCATCAAACTCGTTCCCGGCGCTGTTCACCGGATTGTGATTGAAAAACGTACACCGAATAAAATCATGCGGATCTTCGGGTTGGTTATGTTTACTGATGGATCGCCGGTCGCGCATGGAGCCGGCTCGATATAATTCCCTCCCCGGATTCAGGATGCACTCCTCCGTCACGAACGGATTCGAGTTTGTGCCGTCCTGATTCCAGGACGGACCCGTCCCGACAAATATCGTACGGTAGGACCAGACCGAACCATAACCGATACCGATCTGAATGGCATCGTCGCATCGCGGGCTGTCGAACAGGCAGTTTTTTATTTCCAGTTTATTCGGATAATGACCTAACACCCCATCAAACATATCGTAAAAACCACAATTCTCTAAAATCACATCACCGGTCACGTTCTGTCCGGCAAGTATTTGTCTTTTCCCTTGATTGCCAGCATCCCTTAAATGGCTCGATTTGATATGCCGCCACATGTGAACGCGCTGCGAACCACCAGATCCCCAGCAGGTATTCATGTAAAGCCCGCCGTGATAAATGCGAACACCCGTCTTTGAAGCAATCCATTTGCAGCGAAACATCGTAAGATGAGAAGAAGTTGCGGACGCCTCAAACGGAAACCGGAATCCACGCATTTCCACACCTTCAATGATGTTTGTTCCGTTTGTCCGAATTCCAACTTCTACATACGTATTTATTCGTTCAAAATCCTCAGGATTGGCGTCGTCGTCCCAGGCATTCAGATAGGTTTCTCCTTCCAACGTGGCGCTTTTCATACCTGTTAGCGTGATAGTTGTGCCATCACTGCCGGCATGGGGTCCGGCATAATCCGGATCGTTGGGATCAGCCGGAGCGCTGGCAAGTCCAACCGGTAGCCAGAACCATCTGCCGCCGGGGTCGCTGAAATCTCCCGGAAAATCATAGAAATGATGCTGCGCTCGCATCGCGACATCCATAATTGTTGTCCCGAATGATTGAACAATCGCCTGATCCTGAAAACTCTGACAGGGATGCTCCGTGGTAATTTTCTGATTTCCCACAAGCTCGATGGTCTTTGAAATTTCGTACAGCGCCTGATTTTGTAACACAAACACATCGTCAAATCCGCCGGCTTCTACTGCATCGGGCAGGGTATTTCTTCCTGGCGGAACATTGATCAC
>WJJN01000642.1 GCA_014729735.1 Candidatus Zhuqueibacterota bacterium | reverse complement strand
GATTTATAGATATCGAAATCCAAAAAAAATCTTTTCCAGATTAACAAATTGACAGACTAACAGAGAATCAAAACTAATGGGAACATGCCACACGAAAGCCGTAGAAGTCGTTACGATAAGCCGGAACGCACCCGTTACGATACGAGCAGCGCAGGTAGTAACCGTACCCGTCGAAGGAACCGCCCCGAAGCACGCGACGCTTTTCGTCGTACCAATCGTCACACCATTCCCAGACGTTGCCTGCCATGTCAAATAATCCTTCCGGTGTCATACCGAGTGGATAGGATCCGACAGGAGTCGTTTTTCCAATTTTTGAATCAGCATAATTTGCATGTTTAGGAGTCGGTGTCTCATTACCCCAGGGGTATTCCCGTTTGCTTCCACCGCCTGCTGCAAACTCCCATTCAGCTTCTGTCGGTAAACGATAATTTTTTCCTGTTTGCTCACTAAGCCACTGACAGTATTTTATTGCTTCCTGCCATGATACATTAACAACAGGTTGATCATCCTGATTAGAGTATTTGTTGCGTCTTCTGCGGTGCGCTGGATCAAATTGCCCGTATTCTTTATTTGTTACAGGACGGATTCCCAGTGCGAATGGTTTGACTTCCACTTTCTTGTTGGTATCATGAACTGTATATTGTCCTCCATTGAATGAAACCATAATTTTGGAGCTGACGAAAGTGGTAATATCAGTTTTCTTCGCAGAGAATTTTTTATAAAAATTATCCATTATTCGATAGTCTGATTCCATTTCGAGACCTTCAGCAAAAAAAGTCATAATAGGTTCTGTCCATTGATCAACAGTCAGGTTTGCAACTTCAGGATCTTCTGCCAGGATTCTTTTTGCAACTAAAAATTCAAGAATCGACCGGTGTGCGAATTTAAAATTTCCCTCGGCATCTCTGTTTAATAATGAACGTCCCGTTAATTGCCATGTCTCAATCGGGATATCATAGCTTTGTGCGAGCTCATGAATTTCCTGGTACGGAATTCGTTCACCACCGCGACTCTCTCTATTCAGGAATAAATCGATGGCTAATTTATCAGAAAAGTCGCTCAACGCTTTTTTATTTTCAACGATTTTCCTTTCCCGGTCAAACCAGGCATCCACCATTTCATCATAAATCTGAAAGGAATTATTGAAAGTTTTACCGGAATTGATGAGATCATCTACATAAGCAAGCAACATGGGACGTACAATAAGGTTAGGAATCTGTTTTACAATATTTTGGGCTTTTTTTCGACAATTGAATCGCCAGATAGGAAAACGACGTTTTAAATAGGCTTTCACATCATCATCGCTAAATGGTGAGAGATAAATTTTAAAAAAAGTATATTGGGGACCTTCACCAGCACTTCTGGGACCGACTTTTATAATTCCTGTCTCTACCGGGATCTCTTCATCCCGCGGGAAAAACTGTGTACGGCAAGTTATAACAATCGCATGAAAATTTCTGGTCCATGCCAAAATTTGTGTTAATCGAAGTACATGATTCTTAATTGCTTCACTGTCTTCATCAAAGGCATCTAATAATAATACTGTATTCTCGGGTTTGGAAATATTCTCCAATTTCTTTTTTAATCCGGGAAGACTTAATGGAATTAATTCCACTTTATAAGGTTTCCGCCATCGTCTAACATGACGGGCGAAATAATTGAGCAAAAAAGATGTTTTGCCCATTCCGGTGTCAGCCAGGAGGATAAAATGCTTGTGTTTTTTATCCTGTTTCAACAGTCGATCCATTTCACGACAAAGATCATTTCGAACAGCAACGGTATCCCGAACTTCATCACGTTGTGCAGGATCGATGCTTTGACAATCAGGCCAAATATAATATTGAAGTCCGCGGTCAATCTCTATTTTTGATAAATATGGCAGTTTTTTATAGACAATTTTTTTGGTACGAAAACGGTTAAAGATTCTTGATATTTTATGGCGAGCTAACCATGGTAAAAGAGCCAACAAAATTATAACGACTTCCTGTAAATGCTTATCAAAAACCCAACGTAAAATTTCTTGAACCTCCGGGGGAAGAGATTTCCAGATTGATAAGATCCACTCAATCATATTTTATTTCCTTTCAAATGTTATTTTTCTCATTAAATCTCTTCTTAACGCAAAACTATTCGCCTGTTTCGCATGACCGAGCCAGCTTTGCAGCGAATGATTGATGTCTTCCAGACTGACATCTCCCTGCGAGTATAATTTTTGAAATTGTTTCATACGTCGCATGAACCTGCGGATATTCTCCTTTGGAAGCAGGCGGCGGTCAGGATATATAAATTGCCCTAAAAAACGAAGTCCCTGCTTAACAGGACGAACGTGCTTCTTGTCCGGGTGTATTCGCAACCGCAACTTCTCTAAATAGCATTCCATTTCCTGACACTTTTCCCATAATATTTTTTTATCAGAATCAGCAACCACAAAATCATCAACATAGCGTGCATAAAAATGACAATTCAGCGTTTGTTTGACAAAATGGTCGAAGCCATTCAGGTAGATATTTGCAAAAAACTGTGATGTCAAATTGCCGATTGGTAATCCTTTCCGGCGTTCTATCGGTGAAAAGAGATTATCGCCGGGGAAATAATCAACTACCATTTCCTGTGGATTGCTGTTGTCGATGATCAGGTGAATTAACCATAACACGTTTGGATCTTTAATTTTTCTGTGAATGAGTGCTTTCAAAATGTCGTGATCAATTGACGGAAAATATTTGCGAATATCACAGTGCATAATATAGTTGCTTTTTTGCATCATTGCCTGCACATAACGAATTGCTTTATGTGATCCTTTTCCGGTTTGATTGGCATACGATTGCGCAATAAAAGTACCTTCAAAAATGGGACCGATGATGTTAATCAGACAGTGATGCACAATACGATCCACAAACGGCGCTGCTGATATCATTCGTTTCTTGGGCTCATAGATAAAAAAAGTACGATAATTGCCGGGATGATAGGTTTTGTCTATCAACTGCGATTGAATCGTGATTAGATTATGTTCCAGATTTTCTATAAATTGCATTGTGTATGGTTTATAACCTTTTCCTTTGATGGCTTTTTTGAAAGCCAGGTGAATGTTTTCAAAGGAGGTTAATTGTTCCCACAGATTTGCATGTCGTTTCATGATATGAATTTTATAATTTCGTTTTGTTGAATATGTTTGAAAATCAGATAACCGCTAAAGCAGTTATTAATTCTCGTTGTTATTCCCAATCACCACAATGAATTGTGGCGCTCGTTCAACCCCAAGTGAACCAGGAATCGAATATTTTATTTCAACCGCTTCAGCGGTTTTTGCT
>WJJN01000641.1 GCA_014729735.1 Candidatus Zhuqueibacterota bacterium | reverse complement strand
TATAATGACGTCATCCCCGCGGCTGCGAAGTGGCGGAACCACAATTTTCACTGCGCGCAACCTGAAAAATAAATCCTGTCGAAAATTCCCCTTTTTCACCTCCTGATCCAAACTGCGGTTCGAAGCAGCAATTATCCGGACATTCACGCTGTATTGTTCGCTGCCGCCGACCCGTGTAAATTCACGCCCTTCAAGGATTCGCAGAATTTTTACCTGGGCATTTAGCGGCATTTCACCGATTTCATCAAGAAAAATCGTTCCACCGTCCGCTGATTCAAAGTAGCCTTTCCTGGGACCGATCGCTCCGGTAAATGCTCCCTTTTCATGACCAAAAAGCTCTGATTCGATAATTCCTTCGGGGATGGCACCGCAATTGACTATAACCAGTTGCTTATCCGCTCGCCGGCTTTTCGCGTGAATTGCTTTTGCAACCAGTTCTTTGCCAGTGCCACTTTCTCCGGTAATCAATACCGCAATATCTGTTGTTGCAACCTGTTCAATTGTTTCCAGTACTTGTCGAATACCTTCGGAATGTCCGATGATTCCATAATTCTCAGTAATCTTATTCATGAGATATCATTATTTTTTGCGTTTAAAGAATTCCACGGTTTTCTTCAGACCGTCTTTTAAGGAAACCTGTGGCTGCCATCCCAAAAGTTGTTTTGCCTTTTCATTATTTAATACGCTGCGTAATTGCTCGCCCGGTTTTGCCGGTCCGTGTTTCTCTTCTGCATTATTTCCGGTAAATTCATTTAAATGTCGAAAAATTTCATTGACATCTGTTTCAATTCCCGTGCCAATATTGAAATAATCATTTTTTTCATAGGTAAGTGCCCTTAAATTCGCATCAACGACATCACCCACAAATACATAGTCGCGTGTTTGCTTACCGTCACCGTTTATAACCGGTTGTTCGCCTGCCAGTAGACGTGTCGTGAAAATAGCGACAACGCCTGCTTCGCCGTGCGGACTTTGCCGTGGACCGTAAATATTGGCATATCTTAAAATGACGTAATTCAATCCAAACGTTTGCGAGTAAAAGTAAATATATTTTTCCCCAGTCAATTTCGTAATGCCGTATGGCGATAGAGGACGTGTTGGATGCTCTTCATCTGCCGGGAAATAATCCTGCTCGCCGTATACTGCGCCGCCAGTTGAAATGAAAATGAATTTTTTTACATCGTGTTTCGCTGCAGCCTGCATCAAATTAATGGATCCTAAAATGTTATTCTGTGCATCATATATCGGGTCATCCACGGATTTGCGAACATCCATTTGCGCTGCGTGATGATCCACCACGTCGATTTTTTCTTTTGCAAATACATCAAATACTTTTTCGTCGCGAATGTCCATTTTATAGAAAGTCGCTTTCGGATTGATATTTTCTTCCTGTCCGGTAATCATATTATCGATGATTACCACATCGTGTCCCTTTTCAATAAACGCATCGACCACATTCGAACCTATAAATCCGGCTCCGCCTGTCACCAAAATTTTCATAATTCTGCTCCTTCGTTTGAATATCCGGTTTGTGCCTACTCGTTGTTACATGCTTCCAGTGCGATGTCTTTACGATAGTAGGCGCCATCATAAGTAATTTTTCCGATTGTATAATATACATTTTTAAAAGCTGCGTTGATTGACTTATCAATAGCAGTCACCGTTAATACCCGATTATCTGTTGTTTTGAAAACGCCCATATCCCGTTTTGTTCCTGCATGAAACGTTGTGATATTATCAGCGAATTTCTTATCCAGACCAATTATTCTTTTGCTGCCTGAGAAAGTATATGGATTGCCGCCGGAGGTCATCACAACGCTGACGCTAAAGTGATCCGAAAATCTGACCGCTGACTTTTCCAGTTGATTTGTGGCACAGGCTGTAAGTATACCGGCAATGGGTGATTTCATTAACGGTAGCAGTGTTTCTGCCAGCGAATCGTCGAAATTGCATTTGAAACCGGTTACCGCAGGTCCGCTTTTGGTAATTATCAAATTAACATGCAACACCCCGCGAAACGGCGAATTTTCCAAAGCCATACCTCTAATTACAGGCATAATAACATCTTCGCAGATTGCTTTGTGTGTCTTTTTTGAAACATGAACCGGAGCATACGCTCCCAAGCCACGTGTAATTAAACCCTTTCCTCGGTCGAACAGATTTTTGTAAATCCGTGCGTAAGGTACAGGAATTATCTGAATGCCATCTGTGAATACCGATAAAGACACCTCATCGCCAGTCAAATGTTCTTCGATAAGGATTTTGTTTCCGGCGTCACCGAATTTGCCGTCGGACATGATCTCTTTGATCGCCAACAGTGCCTCGTTCCGGGTTTTACAAATAAATATGCCCCTGTCACCGATGTGTGTCTCTGTTTTGATAACCACCGGCAGTCTTGCCTGTTCGATGTACTTTTTTGCTTTAAAATAATCATCAAATAGAGTGTGCTCCGCTGTCGGAACACGGTATTGCCGGCAGATATATTTCGCGAATTTCCGGCTCATCATGATCTTCGCTGCGCGTTTACTCGGACCAAAGATAGTGAGTCCCTGCGCTTGAAATGCATCGACAATGCCTTCAAAGAGCAAAGATTCAGGTCCCGCAATTGTCAGATCGATATGATTTTTATCGGCAAATTGAATCAATCCGTGAATATCATGCGGTGTTACGGGAATACATTGTGCCAGTTCTTCGATCCCGGCATTCCCGATCGTACAGAATATTTTTTTAACCTCCGGTTCCTGCTTCAGTTTCCAGATGAGCGCGTGTTCTCTGCTTCCGTTCCCAACAACAAGTATTTTCATCGGCTTATCGTTTTCTTTTTCAGTGCTTCGATTTCATCCCTTAATTGTGCGGCTTTCTCGAATTCGAGATTCTGAGCTGCGGTTTTCATTTCTTTCTCCAGGCGGTCGGCTAACTCTTCTTTTTCCAGCAAAGATAATTTTTCCAGGTCCTTCCGGCGAGATCCCTTTTTTGTTCCCCATTTCTCGATTTTTTCGTCTGCAACCCTTGTACTGCTCATC
>WJJN01000640.1 GCA_014729735.1 Candidatus Zhuqueibacterota bacterium | reverse complement strand
TTGGAAATCGACACGGCGTTAAGCGAAACAGAAGCAGATGCGTTCGGCGGACCGGACAGTTTTAGGGCTGATTTTCCGCCGCTGCTAAAAGCAATCAATTATTCGATGACTTCATTTCTGACCACCGGCGGCATTCGGGGGCATCACAGCAAAAAAGCAGGTAAATTTTATCCCCGAAGTTTCAACATGGGATTGAGTCGTTCGCTGTACGAGAAAATCGGCGGATTCGGTTCACTCCGCCACGGACAGGATATCGAGTTCAGCAATCGAATCATCAAAAGCGGTGCGAAGGTTGCACATGTTCAAAATGCAATCGTCTATCACAAGCGGCGCACTTCGATTAAAAAATTTTTCCGTCAGGTGTATAACTGGGGAGTTGCCAGAATCAATCTTTATAAAACGGATAAAGCAATGCTGGAACCGGTGCATTTTTTCCCGGCAGTAGCACTGTGGCTGACGATTTTCATTCTGCTGCTCGGAATCTTTCTCCCCGGAATTACTTCATTTTTTATAATCATTGCGCTGCTGCTACTCGTCTTCTCGATGATCGACGCAGGAATTCGATACAAAAGTCCCAAAGCCGGTACACTGGTCGCATTGATCATTCCGATCCAAATTTATGGCTATGGCATCGGATTTACAATTGCGTTTGTGAAACGCGTCATTTTCGGGAAAAAAGAATTTTCAGGGTTTACGAAGAAGTATTATTAACAAAGAAACATTGCAGAGTGGGGCTTTATCAAAAGTCCGATTTTCTCATTTGATGTCATTCCGGGCTTGCCCCGGAATCTCCTAATTATCAGAGAGTTAGGAGATTCCTGCATTCGCAGGAATGACACCAAAAAATGGCTTTTGATACAGTCCCCTGTAATCAATTTAACAGGGGAAAATACACATGGCAAAATCAAAGAAATCGAAAAAAGCGAAGAAACCAGCGCGGCAGCAAAAATCCAAAGGCGGATTTTCATTAGACTTAAAACCATGGCAGATGATTGCTCTTTGCATTTCTATAATTCTCATTGCCACGTTACTGTTGTTATCAGACTTGGCATTCAAAGGGATGGTTCCGGCTGGCAGCGATGTTTTAGCTGCCAAAGGAAAAACAAATTTGATGAAGCAATACGAAGAAAAAACAGGAGAGGAATCACTCTGGAATCCCGCGATTTTTGCCGGGATGCCGCAGTATCATCGTTATGGTCCCCGATCCTTTTCACTCGATGTTCTGGCATCTTATTTCTTCGATGATAACGGTGGTCAGGTACTGGTCTATTACATCATCGGCGCGTGCGGGATGTTCGTTTTGCTTTATTCTCTCAATTTCTCACCCATCATCGCTCTGTTTGGTGCGCTTGCATTTCTGTTGATGCCTCACTACAATTCACTTTGGCTGGCAGGTCATTTCTCAAAATTCCGGGCAATTATGTATATGCCCTGGGTGCTAGCCGCGTTTTTCTATTTTTTGCATAAGAAAAGTGTTCTGGGGATGCTCTTGTTTGCACTCGCTTTTTCACTTCAGTTGCGGACGCAGCATTATCAGATAATTTTTTACACAGCACTTCTTATGTTTGCTATCGGTATTTATCCCGTTATTAAATTTTTAATTGAGAAGAAATTCACTGATTTTGCCAAATTCTTCGGATTGCTAATTCTTGCCGCAATTCTCACGCTGGCATCGGTCTATCAACCCTTCTTCCCGATGAAAGAATACACACCGTATTCTACCCGCGGGGGAAACGCTCTGCATATTGAAAAAATCGATGATAGTGCAGAGCGCGCAAAAGGTGTTTCTTTTGATTATGCTACCAAATGGTCTTTATCCCCCAAGGAGATGGTTACTTTTCTGATCCCGCGCTATTTTGGCGGATCAACGCAGGAAATGTATACCGGCGATGATGCGCCACAATTGAAGGGAAGGGCAATCCCCGGCTACTGGGGTGACATGCCGTTCACCTCTTCAACGGATTATATCGGCATTGTATTATTTATTTTGCTCGTCTTCGGAATTTACGGATTTCGCCATGACTGGCGCATCGTCAGTCTGGGGATATTCACCATTCTGGCGCTGTTTTTAGGCTTTGGTCGCCATTTCCCTGCTTTTTATAAAATCTTTTTCTATTACTTTCCATATTTCAGTAAATTCCGTGTACCTACAATGATTTTGATGGCGGTGTTCGTCGTGTTTGTAATTTTTGCAGCGTACGGGTTCAAATATCTATTAAATATTCATAAGAAAGGAGATAAAAACGCGCAGACTGTGCTTTATGCGGTTGGCGCATTCCTCTTTCTATTGAGCATGTCTCCTTTTCTATTAAAAGGATCGCTGTCATTCGCCACTTCGAGGGAAGTGGGTGCTTATACGCCACAGATTTTGCAATTACTGAAAAGCGCCCGATTCGAGTTGATGAAAATGGATGCAATGCGAACGCTATTGTTTTCAGCAATTGCATTCGGACTTATTTTCGCCTATCTCAAGAAATTCATCCCGGGGAGTTTTCTGACCATCGGGCTTTTTGTTATTATGCTGATCGATGTACCGCTTGTCAATTATCGATTTTTCGATGCGCTCCAAAAAGAAGGGGCAATCGAATCCAGGTTATTTACAAAATCGAATATCGATCAATATCTCCTCGCGCAGAGCGAACGGAATCCGGAGCCTTTTCGGGTTCTGGGTTTG
>WJJN01000639.1 GCA_014729735.1 Candidatus Zhuqueibacterota bacterium | reverse complement strand
TTTTCTCTACGATACGCGCTGATTTAAAATTTCGGGAAAAATTATTCATTTCATGGATGGCACCTCGGGGAATTGTAGCAGCAGCCATAGCCTCCATATTTGCGTTCCGTTTAACAGGTATCGGACTGCCGGATACTGAATTTCTCGTTCCGGTTACTTTTCTGGTAATTGCATCCACAGTTGTTTTATATGGTCTTACATCAGGTTCGGTCGCACGATTGTTAAAAGTCGGGCAATTAAATCCGCAAGGTGTTTTGTTCATCGGCGCACAGGCATGGAGTAGAGCAATTGCTAAGGAGCTCCAGCGAAATGGTCTTAAAGTTGCAATGATCGATACAAATCGCAGTGACGTTAAGAAGGCATGCAAAGCCGGCATTCCAGCATATTTTGAAAGCGTGCTCTCAGAGGATATTTTTGAAATAGTTCCGCTGGATGGAATTGGCAGGTTGGCTGCGCTAACACCAAACGACGAAGTCAACTCGCTGGCAGTGCTTCATTTTGATGAAATATTCGAACGCAACGAGCTCTATCAATTACCCTCCATTACAGAAAATAAAGGAACGGAAAAAGAATTGCCTCCCCTCCATCTGCGCGGTCGCTTTTTGTTCAGAAAAGATCTTAATTTTTCCGAGCTGAATCATAAATATTTTTCTGGTGCTACTATTAAATCAATTCAATTGACAAAAGAATTTGATTTTGTAAAATTCAAAGATAACTATGATGAAACTGCAATACCATTATTTTTAATTTATGAAGATGGTGATCTGGAAGTGTTTACAACAGATATTGTAATGGAGCCAAAACCAGGTCACACGCTTATTGCTCTTGTAGATTCGGAATAAAATAAATTATAACAATCCCAAAATTCCGGAGGCAATTTGAAAATACTTGCATTTAATGGAAGTCCGCGCCGACGTGGAAATAGCTCACTTTTGCTTCGGCATTTATTGAACGCAGCCCAAAGTACAGGTGCAATTACTGAAGAAATTATCGCAGATGAAGTCAATTTAAAATACTGTCGAGGGTGTCTCAGATGCAATCTTGCCAAGCGCTGCGTTATTAAAGGAGATGACTGGCAGGAGATCAGTCAAAAAATCATTGAATCAGATGCACTCATTTTCTCCTCACCGGTATATTTTCATCACCTCTCAGCGCAATTGAAAAAAATCCTCGATCGTTTCCGTTCATTTATTCACGTGCAAATTACAGAAGATGGGCTGATTCATACTCCCTGGCATCATTGGCAAAAAAAGTTTGTATTAATTTTGTCTCTTGGTTCGCCTGTATCTATTGATGCTGCACCTGCTATAGATCTGTTTAAATTTCTGACAACCGAACTGGGTCCCGAAAACTCTCTGGAAACTTTGACAGGCACGCGCCTCGCGATTGCAGGACAGGTGGCATTATCGCGATCGCAGCTTCGAGAACTTTATCCGAAACTTAAACTTTCGACAGATCTTGTTGATTCGGATTATGAGCGAAACCAGGAACTCATTAAAAGATGTTCGGATATTGGGAATAAATTAGGCAGCCAACATCAAACCAATTTGTAGTTAATTTACAACACAAAACAGTGATGATAGTTGCATTTTTACAACAGCCTGTTTAAAGGTAGCGATTTTAGAGTGTTTTATAATTGATTGTGTTGTTTAATGTTACACTTTCAGAATCACTTTAAATATTTTTTGGTATAAATATTGTATCAATAATGAACAGTGTTCGTTGATTCTTGAGTTTTTCCTTTAGGAGGAAGCATCATGAGAATAGCAAAATGGCTCCTAATATCTGTTCTTTTAATCACAATTATTCAGGGGACAACCGTTACGGTTGCGCAGAGTAGCCCAAATACAGAGACGTCTATGGAGGAGGATGGCGGTGACCCAACACCGGAACCACCTGCTCCAGCTCCGAAACCTCCGAATGATGATGATGACAAGGTAAGCGGATAAAACAGATACTTCGTTGACGTCTGTCAACAAAAGTTGCTCTATACCACCACCAGTGAATTTGTGGGAGCCCTTCCCACAAAGCCAGGCCGACATCAAAATGATGTCGGCTTTTTTATTTTATCATACAAAAATTATCTAAAGGTCATTTCCTCTCCGCCGATATTGTTTCTGTATCGTTTCCAGATAAATCAGAAACACATCACTGATCAGTGAGTTGAAATGACATTAAAATCAAAAATATCTATTCTGTTTACATTCATTATATTACGCCCGCTATCGGCTCAGATTATCGAGCCGACGTTCTCGCCGGATGATATTGCTCGCTCAATAGAAGCAAATTTGACATTCGATCTGCAAAATGAATTGTATAGTTATTATCCCGAAAATAAAATCGCAATCAAGGCGAACGTTCGGCTTTATCGCCCCATGCCAAAACCAGCAAATCCGCCGCTTCCCTCTTTGCCAGGCGATACCGAACTAAGAATGTTGCCAGGACTTCCCAAGGTCCCTGAAAAACAATCGAAAACAGGCAACCCAAATAATGCTCGTCAAATGACACAGATACTACAGCAGTATTTGCAGGAAAGTGGTTATCGCATCTCCCGCATCTCGATCAATGCAATGGTCGATAGCTCGCTGAACCGGGATGATATTCATTTTATCAGAAAACTGGTAACACTGCGTGCCGGTATCAATCCCGGACGAGGCGACCGTGTACACATCGATGTGCTAAAGTTTCCCCGCAAAGAAAAAAAGATGTCCGATACTCCGGTTCTGGAAAATCAGCCGTTGGCAGCAGCAAATAAAGAACCTTCAAAAAAGTCCGAGATAGCACAGTGGATTTTCATGGCGCTCGCGTTGCTAATGGGTGCAATAATTATTTATTTGATTTACAGACTACGACATCAGTCAACAGCAGCAATTCGGCAGAAAAAACCGGAAGTCCAGCAAGCAGTCACACCAAAACCGGCATTGAGTCCGAAACGACATAATCAGCCATCAATACCTTCGGTGACAGAGTATTTAATAGGCGCACCTGTGGCTTCAGCCAAAGTACTTAAAAACTGGATCGATGATCCGGAATCAAAAGGTATCGAGAAAACAGCCATCTTGATAAAACATATTTCACCTGGATTAATCGATATGTACGAATCGCATTTAGGAACAGAACGCTGCGGCAAAATTCGGCTCGTGATAAATAACATCACTCGACCAGTTCCTAAAAATATCCTGGCTGAAATCTATCGAAAATTCGATCATGATTTTAAGGTGCTGGCACTCAGTAATACGACTTCCAAAAATGAAGAAGATTTGTTTTCATTTATTTATCAATTAACGGATGATCAGCTAATTCATTTAATGAAAAACATCGAACCGGGATTAGCTGCAATTATCATTGCACAGTTGCAGCCCGAGCGCGGCGCCGCTTTGATCAAGAAATTCGAAAAGAATAAGCAACAGCAAATTTTTCTTTCAATGAGTAAAATTGAAAAGATTCCATTGAAAATTTATAAACGACTGGCGCACCGCCTGGCACACAAGGCACAGAAAGTAGCGAACATGAAATATGTCACTGCCGATGCCGTGGACACGACCGTCGATCTGCTCGATCATTTTGATGAAGGAACTCAGCGCGATTTTATAAATCATTTGAAATGCAATGATTTGAAATTTGCGTACAGGGTGCATAAAAAATTCATTAAATTTTCCGATGTCATAAATCTGCCACAATCTGATTTACGCGAAGTCTTCCGAACAGCCGATCGCGATGTGATCGCAGCATCTATAGTGGATTTGGGAGAGGAAGACATCGAACGCATCATTTCCGCATTGCCATCTAAAATGGGCGAAATGGTTCGTAGTTCGCTGAATATGAAAAAATTCGCATCGGAATCGGAAATCGAAGAAGCAAAACGAAGACTTGTTCGCACCGCCAGAAATCGTTCGATTAAAATAAACAAGAAATCCGGTTTTGGTAAAAATATCAAAGGAATGCCGCAAATTATAATGAAAGATTAGTCTGATGTTTAAATATATACTGATTTCAATCTGCATAATATCAAGCGTCTTATTTTCTGCTGAAGCAGGCAACACACCGGAGGAAGCACATATTGTTGCTTTTCTGGATAGGCTTTTTCAGGATATTTCCGAGGATATTTATGAAATCGAGGAGACAGTGGATCGGATTGCGATTTATAATATAAAGATGGATCGCAAGGCATTCAATCTTGAGTTTAGTAATTATATCGAGGGGAGATTGCATCAAATCTTCCAGAACGCTGCAGGAATAACGCTAGTGAATCTACCCAAGATGAGTGGCATTAAAATCAGTTCTTCGGACACATCCTTTCATATTTTGAATACCGTTCCC
>WJJN01000638.1 GCA_014729735.1 Candidatus Zhuqueibacterota bacterium | reverse complement strand
TTCCGATCAATCCAATGCCCGTATCGCGCATGCATTCCAGCAGGCTGAGCTGCCGATGCAATTGGTTGGGGATCTGCGTGCGCTGATCGCCGGCGTTCATTCACCACTGGCAATCCGGTCCTCGAGCATGCTCGAAGATGCGATGTACGAACCCTTTGCCGGAATTTATGGGACCAAAATGATCCCCAACAATCAACTGGACACCGATACCAGGTTCCGTAAGCTGGTCGAGGCGATCAAATTTGTATACGCGTCTGTTTTCTTCAAAGAAGCCAGAGATTATTTCAAAGCCACCCGACATGACATCGAAGATGAGAAAATGGCTGTGATCATCCAGGAAGTCGTAGGGAAACGATTCAACAATCGATTTTATCCGCATATTTCCGGCGTCGCTCGTTCATACAATTTTTATCCCACGGGAAAGTCAAGACCAGAGGATGGAGTGGTTAATCTTGCATTAGGACTGGGAAAAATGATCGTCGATGAAGGCATCGGCTGGTTTTACTCTCCAACGCTGCCCCGCGCAAATCCGCCTTACAATTCCGTCAAGGAGTTGATGAAACAAACACAGACGGAATTCTGGGCAGTGAATATGGGCAAACCGCCGGCATATGATCCCATAAAAGAAACAGAGTACTTGCTTAAGAAAGATTTAAGTGCGGCAGAGGAAGATGACGTGCTGCGACATCTGGCATCGACATATAATCCACAATCAGACCGGGTGGAAATCGGCACCGGGAATCAGGGCGCTCGAATTCTGAATTTTGCACCGGTTCTCGTACTGGGAATGCTCCCGCTAAATAATCTGATCAAAAAACTATTGCCACTGTGCGAGGATAAACTGGGAACCGCGGTCGAAGTGGAATTTGCAATGACTCTGGGCAGCAAATCGGATGATCCGTCGCGGTTCGGATTCCTGCAAGTCCGCCCGATGGTTGTCTCTGATGCAAAAGTGGATATTCAAGGAAACGAGATGTCGAATTCAGATGTTATCATTGCTTCCGAACGGGCGATGGGGAACGGAATTATCGATAATATTCGCGATATTATTTATGTGAAACCGGAAAACTTTGAAGCCCGAAATACGCAGGTCATCGCCGAGCAGCTCGAGACATTCAATCGTATGTTGGTGGAAAAGGGAACCCCCTATCTGCTCATCGGCTTCGGGCGCTGGGGCAGCAGTGATCCCTGGCTCGGTATTCCGGTGTATTGGGGACAAATTAATGGTGCAAAGGTGATGGTGGAAGCCACGCTTCCCAACATGCATGTCGATCTCAGCCAGGGCTCTCATTTTTTTCATAATCTCTCCAGTTTTCAGGTCAGCTACTTTTCCGTGCCACATGCCGGAAAATATCAAATCGATTGGAATTGGCTTAACAGCCAGCCGTCGGTTTCCGAAACAGATTCAATCTGCCATGTACAACTAAAACAAGCGTTAATAATTAAAGTGGATGGACGCAGCGGTCGCGGGGTGATTTTAAAGCCAACAAATAGAAGCTGATAAAATCGATTAAAGCCTTCTTTTAAAATTTTCTTGATTTGTTACTATTAAAATGGTATTTTAAAAAATAAATAAATAATCATGAATAAACCTATCGACAAAATACTGGAAGACCTCCAGGAGCGGGCAAAAGAGCTCAATTGCCTTTATAAAATCGAAGAATTGCTGAACAATCCGGATGCCAGTCTCAATGAAATTTTCGAAGGCATCATCGAGGCAATTCCCCCGGGCTGGCAGTATCCGGACATCTGTAAAGCCAGAATTACCTTTGGCGACAAAGTTTACAAATCTCCGGGCTTCAAAGAAACCTCATGGGTACAAAGCACTGAAACAATTGTTCAGGAAAAGGCGGTTGCAAAGATCGAGGTTTTTTATACGGAAAAGATGCCACAGGCAGACGAAGGTCCGTTTTTAAAAGAAGAACGCAAACTCATCAACACAATTTCTGACCGGTTGGGACATTTCATCATTCATCAGCAATTGCGCAGTGCCTATCATGAATGGCAATCCGCAAAAGAAGAATTGCTTAAAAAACCTAAAGCGGACTGGTGGATCATTCTGGAAATGCTGCATCGGACCGATCAAAATTTGCTACAGCGAATTTCACGCAAAATGCTGAATTATTTATGCTGGATCGGCATTCCGGAAGCAGAACAATTGCTGCGGCGGATCGGTACTGAGCAGCAGAATGATACAACCGATTTGCTCATCGAACAAAACCGACCATTACTGCGGGAGAATCTGCACAATTTTCTGCAATACCATGAAGAAACTTTCCGCATCGCAGAATCGAATTTGAGCAGCGATGAAATTTTATCCTTGATTCAGAAATGGATTAAAGACGATAAGTCCAGCTTTCTGTTCAATGTCCTGGAAAATCTGGATGCATCGCTCATGGAGATCACAGATGCAGTGGATCGCTATTTTCATATTGCGGACGAAGGGATCGAGTTCTCGCCGGATACCGAAATCGGGCTACGGGTATCGCTGATCCGACGGTTTCTAACGGATCAGTTGGAATACATCAATATCGCAAAAGATTTCTTCGGTATCAGGGATTTTTACAACCTGATTCAGCATATTATATTCCCGGAGCGATCTCATGGAAAGCTCGGCGGAAAAAGCGCCGGCTTGCTGCTTGCGGCACAAATTATCAGAAAAGCGCATGATGATAATGAGCATCTAAAAAAAATAAAAATTCCGAAAACCTGGTACATCAATTCCGATACAGTATCGAAGTTCATTCATTATAATAATCTCGAAGATCTGCTCAATCAAAAGTATAAGGAAATAGATCAGATCCGACAGGAGTATCCACACATCGTGCAGATTTTCAAGAACTCGTATTTTTCACCGGACATCGTAAAAAGCCTTTCCATGATGCTGGATGAATTGGGTGACACACCCCTCATCGTTCGCAGCTCCAGCCTTTTGGAAGACCGCATCGGTGCGGCATTTTTCGGAAAATATAAAAGCCTGTTTCTGGCAAATCAGGGCACGAAAAAAGAGCGGCTGAATTCACTGATGGATGCGATTGCGGAAGTTTACGCCTCGGTCTTCAGCCCGGACGCAATTCAGTATCGCATCGAGCGCGGATTGCTTGATTTTCATGAAGAAATGGGAATTATGATTCAGGAGGTTATCGGTAAAAAAGTAGGAAAATATTTTCTACCCGCATTTGCCGGCGTTGCATTCAGCAACAACGAATTCCGTTGGTCCCCGCGTATCAAGCGGGAGGACGGCTTGATAAGGCTCGTCCCCGGATTGGGTACCAGAGCCGTGGATCGATTGAGTGACGACTATCCGGTGCTGATCGCACCGGGACAGCCCGGACTGCGTGCAAACGTCACCACCGAAGAAGTCGT
>WJJN01000637.1 GCA_014729735.1 Candidatus Zhuqueibacterota bacterium | reverse complement strand
AGATGCCCAACCAGCTCCCCGGTTCTGCGTCACACATTTCAAAGAGTCTGAGCAATTCATGAGTCGTAAATTCAAAATGCGTTTCGATGGCTAATATCACATTGTGATCATTTAACATCTGCTTTTGCGCTAAAAGCGCCGCGGCTGTTTCCCGCAGCAGTGTCTCAGTCATCGGACTGCTGTCGTTCCAGCGCATGAGTCCGCCGGAGCAGGAGCGGACGATTCGTACATCTAAAATTGCCGCCTGTTCGGCAACTTGCTGATTTATTTTAAAGATATCCTTTATTCGCCAGGAATTCAAATCCCGCGGAATGTGTTCGGCGCCACCCCATTCCAGATACAGGTCATGTTCGCCTGCATATTGCGATAATTCCTTTAAATAAGATTTATCGACGATATCACTTTGATCCGGCGGTATTTTAGAAAACGAGACACCCTCTGCTCCATTATCCTCTGCCCATTTTAATATTTCCAGGGGATTCAGGTGCAGCGGTTTCAGGGAGTAGTTGTCGATGCCGACTTTAAAACTTCTATTCACTCGATTCTCTTTTTAATATGTTTTCAACATACAATCTCAATGTTTCGAACGACTCGCTGTCTGTTACCGCATCTTCAAAAAATCCGATATAGAACGCATTATCAGGTGCAGTCAAAAGGGGAGTTGCGCCTGCCTCTCTTCCAAATCCAAAAACAACCATGCCATCCTCGGCGTTCAATGCGTCTGTTTTTGAATTCCCCATAAATCCGAAAGTGTCCGTGATCTGATCATCTTCTTTTTGCGCCAAAAACAACACCCGATTTACGCGGTAATCACCGAAAAACGCCCAGTGCCACGAGCCATATACTGTTTCTTTTAGATACCTGTCCGGCTTGTCGGTTCGTACGCCGTCCTTGTTCGTTCCCCAGTATTGATTCCCGGGATCGTATTTTCCTGCAATTGGTCCTTCATATAATACCCAATATACGTTATTTGTATCTACTTTGTCAATAGCCAAAACAGCAAATTTTTTAAAAAATGTCCACGTCCACTGCCATTTTCCGCTTTTGCTCGTTGTTCGAATAGTCCGGTCGTCAAGCTGGACACTGGAGCATTTGTTAAAACCAGGGTGCCCACAGCCTTTGTCATCTGATCGGTGAACCATATTCGGAAGTCCGCGAAAATCAGCCGCAGCAGACTGGGGTACTCCGGGATTTTCTGTCTTTTTAAATTTGATCCAGTCATTTCCATCTCTATCGATGATACTCGAAAAACCACCCGCTTCTTTTTCCAGGTAATAGGTCGCCGAGGGTGTTTGTATTTTGAACTGCTCGGTACCATTATACTTTTCTTCGGTTATTTGAATGGAAGTATTCTTTTTACAAGCAATGATCAAGATAATCAAAGCAATTAAAAACAATTTTGCTGATTTCATCAAATCACTCCTTTCGTAATTTGCGTTCCGATTTCCATTACTCTTTTCTCCATTCGTAGTATTAAACAGAATTGCAGCTTCACAGATGTCAGTGGTTTGTGGGTTGTGTTTTCCGGTCGAAAATTTGATATATGGACAGCAGGAATCGATTTCCAGTCCGCGAACTCCCAATCCGCTTCGAGATCCGGATCATTCTGAGTGAAATAGATAGCGTATGTGTATTTTTTCTCACAATTCATAAGCAGTATTAAACTTATTATTATAACTAAAACTCCGATTGATTTATGCATATTAGCTCCCGCATTATTCAATCCCATATTCATTTATTTTTTAAGATTTCCCTTTTCAAATAATCAAGGATTTGCCGCAGATCATTCGCACCTTTTTCAGAGCTTGCTTTCTCCGGGGAGTTGTGTTGCTGCCAACCATGATCCAGGTAATTCTTTTGTTTAATATGATCCATTCTTACGAGCTCTGGCTCCAAATACAGCATAAACGATGTCTCGCAAATCCCCGCATGATCGCCCTGGATGATCATCGATTCGCAAAACGGGATTACGGAAAGCGTGGCATGGATTGAGAATTTTTCGCTAATCTCTCGCATCATTTGCACCTGGCATGGCGGATAATGTCCTGAATACAATATCAACACCCGGATGTTCATCAAAGCAATCTGATTGATGATGTCAACGAGGCTATCTCTGGCAGACTTATCCGTGTAAATATTTCCCCATTCTGCTGTGTACTTTTCAAGCTGACCACGAGTCATTTTATGGATGCCGGCATAATGATGCGGCGGAAATACAACTCCACCAAGTGCCTGTGCCACTAGACAGCAAATTTTGTGTGCCCGCAGCGCGTCTGTACCCATTGGCAGATGGTCTCCATGTCGTTCGAGACAGCCGATTGGAAGATATCCCACTGGGAAGCTATGAATTGCTTCATTTGCCTCCCTGCCAAACATCACTTCGTATTGAACTTCTCTATTTTGTTTTTTACTTTCGTTCATATCAACTAATTCATTATATAGGCTTCATTTTCCCGGACAATCCTTTATTTACTACACAGGATCATTTTCAAGACGAGCAACTTTCGGATGCCTTTTGATCCAGTCTTTCTTTGCCCGTTCCCAGAATTGCCTGCCTTCATCACCAGTCATCACTGTAAAGCCCTCCGGCAGTTCATGAGGATAATTACCATCACCCAGCCAGATCACGATATTTCCCTCGGCATGCTTTAATTTGCCAGGAACCACATTCGATTTAAACGGCTTCATTTTCGGATGCGGTTTTTCAAGACAGAAAATATT
>WJJN01000090.1 GCA_014729735.1 Candidatus Zhuqueibacterota bacterium | reverse complement strand
TCCCCCCAATTCATAATCGTCGAAAACGGCGGCACATTCACTTGCGTCAAGATGGCGACGAGAATAGTGAGTACAGTTGCCCATGCGATCTCCCTTTTCCGGTTCAAACCCTTTTGGGCTTGCTTTTTAATATATCCGATGAATACTTTCCAGTTATAATAAATATGAAGCGCTGCAAAAATAATAAATAATAATGAGAAAATCGTATGTTGCGCCTGCCATTGTTCTTTGGTCAATGCCCAAAATCTCCATTCGGACCAATGCGCAACTCTGCCCGGAGGCGTAAAATAAAGAATGATTCCCGAAATTGTCATCATTAAAAATGAAAGAAATACAAAAAGGCTGGTGAATGATTTGAAGTGGAATTTACTTCTGTTATTTTCTCCCATATTTTTTCTCCTAAAAGACATCATTTATTTCTATTGTTTTCAGATCACATAATATAAGTATTTTTAATTAAAAGTCAATCTTCAATTCGCCGAAATAAATATTTCAAATTGAGGATTGATGAAACAATTTTTACAAAAGGTCTTGACATTTAAAAATATTTTACTATATTAGAATGTAACAATAATTTCAGATTATGATAATTTGAAATTAAAATTACATATACCATCCTCGGTCAGATATAAAATAACTATCGCACACAGTGCCGAATAAATGATACTTTATTTGATGAATAAAGCTCCTGAACGATACAAACTTTTCAAACTATAGCTTAATCAACCCAAAGCGCATAATGAATACGAGCAAAAAAATCGAAAAGCTGATTATGGAAGCCGTCCCATCGCTTCCTCCAAATCAAAAAAAGGTTGCTGAATTTTTTCTTGAAAATATGTCTTTAGTGGCATTGCTGCCAGTGAAAGATATCGCAAAAGAAGCGGGTGTCAGCCAGGCATCAATTGTTAGATTTGCTCAGTTGCTTGGCTTTTCCGGATTCAAAGAACTGAAAGACAAGATATCGTCCTCGCTGAAAAACCAGCTATCACCCACCGAACTATATCAGTACGCGGCTTCAGAAAAAGAAAAATCACCGGATACACTAAAGCTGGTTGCCAGAAATGTGATCAACAATATAAATGATACCATCGATTCGAATGGCGCCGATGTCTTTTCGGCAGTTGTTGATAAAATTATTGCAGCACGGCAAATCATCTGTCTGGGGCTTGAGCTTTCGTATCATTTCTCCACACTCATGACGTTCCAGTTACGGCTCTATAATTACGATGCACGCACGCTCTCACTGGATTTCCTGCGCTATCAGGAGCAGATCGCCTTTATGCACCCCGATGACCTGTTGATCGCATTCAGCTTTTCTCCCTATTCCCGGGAAACTGTCGAAGCCGTCGCTTTTGCGAAATCGAAAGGAATTGATTGTATCGCATTCACCGACAAAAAAACAGCACCCATTCGGGAATTTGCCACACATTCGATTCAAATCAAAACGGATAATATCATGTTCAGCAATTCGCTCGGAGCGATTGTCGTTGTGATTAATGCAATTATAGCGGAGCTGAATTTCAGGGACAAAGAGAGAACTCTCAATGCATTAAAAATTATAGAAGAAAATATCAAAGATACCCGTTATTTTATAAATCAATAAATTCTACAGGAAAATAATACACCAATGGATGTAGATCAAGAGCGGCTTATTCAATTATTTTTAGATTTGGTTGAAATCGATGGCGTTTCATTGAAAGAAAGGCTTGTTGCCGATGCTATCAAAAAGCGGCTTTCGCAAATCGATGTTTCATTCTATGAAGACGAAGCTGCTTCGAAAATAAATGGAAATTGCGGTAATCTGGTTATTCAAAATTTCAATAGATCCAAAACTGATGATTCACTGTTGCTGTTAGCTCATTTGGATACTGTTCAATCGACGGCGAATTTAAAAGCCGTTGTTGAGAATGATATCATCCGTTCTGACGGCAGTACTATTTTAGGCGGCGATGACCGGACCGGCGTAGCGATCATTCTGTACGTCATTGAAGAGATTGCGAGACGAAAATTGCGCCATCGAAATTTCGAGGTTGTTTTTTCTGTTGCCGAAGAATTGGGTATGCACGGCACACTGGCACTGGATTTCGGCAAATTGCATTCCTGGAGCGGTTACATTTTTGACTGCTCCCGGGAGACTGGCTGCTATGTGGCAACAACACCAACAGCGATCGACTTTCAAATCGAGTTCCAGGGAAAATCTGCTCACTCGGGAGTAGCGCCGGAGAAAGGCATCAACGCACTATCCATGGCTGTGGAGCTAACCCGAAAAATTCCCGTTGGCAGGGTGGATGAACAGACGGTAGCGAATGTCGGGAAAATAACAGGAGGCACGGCAATTAATGTGGTGCCGGATCACGTGGTGATTGCCGGTGAAATACGTTCGTTCAACCGCGATAAAATCGATGAGATTTGTGAAAATATCCGACAGGACGCTGCCTCCATCTCAGAGAAATATGGTGGCAACATCAACGTAGACTTCACCACAGGTTTCGAGGGTTTCCATTTGTCCAAAGACCAACGCGTTGTGAATGATCTGGAAAAAAATATGGGTGAGCTGGGAATTCGACCCGATCCGCTCAAATATTACGGCGGCAGCGATGCGAACGTGTTAAATGCAAATGGAATTTCAGCAGTAAATATTGGCATTGGCGTGAATAATCCGCACTCGAATAATGAATTTGTGGTAATCGATGATTTTGTCAAAGCCACGAAATTGCTCTTGCGACTGCTCGAAGTGGAGGAAGTATGAAATCCAAAATGTTGATTTTGATATCATTGCTATTTTTACTGGGATGTCAACAAGATGAATTATCGAATAATTCGAACGGATATTTATT
>WJJN01000636.1 GCA_014729735.1 Candidatus Zhuqueibacterota bacterium | reverse complement strand
GTCGGAATGCCTCACGCTGGCAGTCCATAAAGGGACTGCACTCCGGCATGCATTATGCACTCCGGATTACTCGCGAATCCTCGAGCAGCGGTTTCCAATCCGGATCATCATGTCCCATCAATTTGGCAAATTTTTGATTTAATCTGATTTCCAAAATCGAGATTTCCTCAGATGGCATTTTCTTCAAGGGAATGGTGCCGCCGGCGAACATGCCGTGTCCCCCTGCCAGATTACGATCCGGGACAAGATCTTTGATGAGCTTTCCGGCATTTGCTTTATTTGAGCTGGCTCGCATGGAAATGTACAAATTTTCCTTAAACCGTCCGGTGCAGAATGCCCAGCCCATCCGCTCGTGGCGCAAAAGAAAATCCGCCATTTCTGCAACGATTTCCGGCGTCGGTACATCGCCGAGATGTGCGCATATCAAATGGCGAAAAATGCGCGTGCGTTTCAGCATCTTATCCAGGGTTACGAAATAGGAATGCGGCAATTTCGGCATACTGATCCGCGCCAGTTTGCGCATGGACGCCCTCGAATACGCCTTAAAATACGCATCGATATCCCGCTCGCTTGTTTCACGACCCAAATCCTGAGTCTCTGTTTTTATGGCGAAACTGAGTGCAGTTGCCATGTCTGAACTCATAGACAGTTTCGTCTGCATCAATATTTCGATTAGCAGAGTCGCCGAAGCACCAACTTCTGTATCCACCAATATCACCTCCGATTCAAGCCCCTTGCGCTGCGGATGATGATCGATGATGATGTGACAGTGCACATTCTCGGGCAGCACATTATTGCCGGCGCCCGGTTGGGTATCTATCATTGCCACTCGATCATACGTGCCATATTTTATACGATTAATATTCTTCAATGGAATTTTTACTTCCCGCACCAGTGCTCTGTTTTCCGCCCTGCCGATCAATCCGTCATAAGCAATATTCGCTACAAGTCCATATCGCTTCTCTGTCAAAAATCGCAGGCAATAGGCACTGGCTATCGCGTCCGGATCCGGATTATTATGCAGAACAATCAGCAGCCGCTTTTGTCCCTCCAATTGCTTATCCAGTTCGGACATAATTTCAATGTGTTTATTTTCATTTTTATTTTTCTTGTTTGCCATAGTATCGACTCGTTTTCGTGACCTCTCCCATTTTAATAACTATCTTTTTTTGATTTCCATCAAATTCGATATGCTGTCAATTTTGTTTCCATACGGATTATAAACATCCATATTAATTCCATTATCGTCCGATGAAAAAATAATGATATTTTCCTGCGAAGAATAATAATATGCCTCCTTTTCCGATTGATTGGCTTTCCAGTATTCGACCCAGGGAGTACTGCCTTCTGCATAATATGGCGCACCGCCACCGCCGCATGTGATATACCATACCGGATATTGCAAATCCGCCAAAGGCGATGCGACTTCCATCTCTTCCCAATCGATCCAGTTATTATTATTCAGATCATCGGTCACCGGATCTCCCACAGGTACTTCATTATTTATTTGCAACCTGTAATAAGAGTGCTCGTCCGAACCGAGCACCGCCGCCACTTTTGGGGAGGCTGCAAACAAACGTGTCAATTCATTACGCAGATCGATGATGCCGGGTTCCGCGGATTTCAAACTGTCGTCTTCGAAAATGTATGCCCGGACATTGTTATTTCCTGAATACCACATCGTGTCCATGATGTGACCACCACAAGGGAACAGCGGCTCCTGACTGAAAATGATGATGTAGCGAACTGTCGGATCGGAATTCGCCTGCTCCATATTTTCTCTGATCCAGTCCATTTGATCCGGTAAAATATAACCTTCGGGACAGCCGCCATATAAATAAGGTCTGTTCGAATACCAATAGTTATTATTGATCCCGATGAAGAAAATATCTCCATATTGAAATGAAAAGCAGGTTTCACGGTACGGGGGGCGTCGGGGATCATCCGGTACAGGACCGTTTTCCGGGTTGATAAGCTCATCCGCAAAAATAACCTCTGCACTTTCCGTCTCGTAAGGAAAACGATCCACTCCCACCTCAGACGAGAACCGGCGCAATAGCGCTTCGTGATTTCCCATGATTGCATATACCGGTCGCTCATTCCAGAAACCGCTCATCGCTTGTTTCCATGCATGCAACTGCGTGCGGAAATCCACCGGGCTCGTCGTGTATCCGCTGATAAGATCGCCGCCAAATACAAAAAATTCAGCGCCTTCATGATAAGCAAGCGCCGCCAGCCGGTGCATGGTCTCGTAATTCGTGCCCATAAACCGGCTCATATTGCTGCTGATGCCTTCACGACTATCACCGCAATAGGCAAACTTAACCTGAGTATGTATTTTCTTCGGCGCTGTTTTAAAATGAAATGTCTTTGTCCGATGCTTGCCAATTTCCACCCAATATCGATATTCCGTATCCGGCATCAGTCCCGAAATCCCGATTTCATGAGATTGACTCGCGTCATCTGCTGAAATCGAAATACTGTCCGATAACATAATCACGGGCTTTACTGCCTCATCGGTTTTCAGCGAAACAACAATTTTTTCAGGATCATCACTGTTTAATAAATGAACCAGGGGACCTTCCACAATGGACGGCACCTTGATATATTCATTGCCATGCTTTTCCACCCACGCGAACGTATCATAAACGCCGAGATTGAAATCGCGCTTCCGCCTTTCCAGGTACAATTCCATGCGAATACAGACCTTCCCGAAATCGACCCAATCCTCGCTGTTATTTTGCGAGGGGAAAAGTTCATGCACCGGTATAACAGCCGTGCCTTTAATTATCCATTCGGAATTTCGAAACCGTTTATAAGCAAACGGCTCTTCTGCCGCCTCGAAGGGATACGGTCCTACATGCACGATGCCGTAGATATTTTCCGGATTGATTACCCGGTCATCTGTTAATCGAGTAATATGCCGCAAATCCAGCCGCAGCCCGTTTGTATCGCTTTTCACGCTCTCCCGGATTTGCCCGATGCTGATTGGGTTATCGATACCTTTG
>WJJN01000635.1 GCA_014729735.1 Candidatus Zhuqueibacterota bacterium | reverse complement strand
GTCACTTAGTTCGAATTCCTTAGCCAGGTGCTTTGCTCGTAGAAACATTTTACCAACAAGCTCCTGGTCGTCTTCCGTAAGATCATTGATCGTGGGGATATGTTTCCGGGGAATGATTAAAATATGTATCGGCGTTTTGGGGCGAATATCATGAAAAGCAACAAGATATTCATCCTCAAATACAATTTTCGCCTCGATTTCATGAGCAGCTATTTTACAAAATATGCACTCTTCCATAATAAACCTTTTTGGATTATATTATCGTTCTTTTTTTGATATAAAGATACAATATCCAGCATTGAATTACAAGTTTTTTTTGATTATTTTGCCTTTTGGATGGATTGTCACCGCAGAAGTGTACCATTCGGTACAATTTTATGTACTGATGCGAGCAATAATAAAGAGCCTTTGAAAATAAGATATGATTTAATTTTTTAATAATCATAAACTTGATTCTATTAATAATTTACGGTACACACTTTGCCTTTTTATTTGGCAAATATGAAAAAATTGACTAATCATAAAAATTTACCGGAGGTAATACCATGAAACAAAAGATAGCAGGAATTGCAATTTTCGCTATTTTGATCGTTCTGACAATCAGCACCATCTCTGATGCACAAATCCGAAGAAAACCGCGACGACCAAAACGTCTGGCAAATAGATCGATAAAACAAGCGCCGACGATTGGACTGCGCATTGGTAACGATTTTGAAAATGAACAATATCTCCTCGGTGGACAACTGTGGATGCCGGTGGGACGTTTCTGGAGCATCGCACCAAATTTCGAATATTATTTTGTCGATGAAGACTACAATTATAGCCGGTGGCAGTTTAACGGCGATCTGATTTTCAAACCAGCGCCCAGAAGACCGCTGCACTTCGGTGGCGGACTGGCTGTTAACTACCTTACTCCCAATGAGGGCGACAGCGAAACCGAAATGGGTGGCAATGTCTTTGTTGGTCTCGATTTTAGTGGGGTGAGAAAAGCCAGCATGTATCCGTATATACAGGCTCGCTGGACATTCCTTGAGGATGACAATTACTTTTCCCTGCTCGGTGGCATCAATTTAGTACTTCGGTAACCACTCTGATCACATTATATTTCCTCCTTAAGCCCTGGTCAAAAAGGCGCCAGGGCTTTTTTTATGTCGGAAAATTTAGCATATTACGGAAAAATATTCCCCATGAACCGCTCTGATTTTGATTAGGCTGTTGTTATCAGTCGATATAAACTACTGTATTATTTTAAATAAAATGATTACAAAAATATGATAAGAAATAGCAAAAAATGGAATAGTAATTGCAATTTGCAGACTTCATAATTCTTAATATTTATTTTTCTGGAGCTTACAATGGGTTGTTCGGGTAGTGGACTGATTTCGTTATATGAGGCACAAAAGATATTGAATGTCCGAAAAAGAGAATTATTTCAATTGATTGATGCCGGTATAATTATCTCTCACAAAAAGGGAAACGCAATTAAGATTGAAATGGATAGTTTGATGACTGTAAAATCGTGCACGCACAATAAAGGAAAGGATAATCAACAACAGGTCTATTTTTCTGACGATTGTTCCAGTGCCGAGATTAATATGGTTTCAGATTGGACGTGAAGCTGAGTGGTAATATGCGAAGCAATTAAAAAAGGATGCTGTAACAGCATCCTTTTTTTTATGGTCGGGGCGCCGAGATTTGAACTCGGGACTTCCTGCTCCCAAAGCAGGCGCGCTACCCGGGCTGCGCCACGCCCCGTAAGTAAGAGCCTAAATGTAAAGAAATTTTTTATAAAAATCAAGAATTATTTTCAAAATATTGACGTACTTTTCGGAGGGCTTTCCCGCGATGACTTATAGAATTTTTCAATGACAAATCCATTTCGGCGAACGTTTGCTTATGCTGCAGGACATAAAAAAGAGGGTCGTACCCAAAACCATTCGACCCTTTCATTTCTTCTAAAATAACTCCATGACACGTTCCTTCCAGCAACGTCATAGAGCTGTTTTCAGCAATCGCCATGACGCAGCGAAAACGGGCGGTGCGTTTTTCTGTAGGAACGTCACGCAATTCATGCAAAAGTTTTTCATTATTATTGATGTATGTTGCATTTTCACCGGCAAAGCGGCTCGAATATACACCGGGTTCTCCCGATAGAGCGTCAACTTCAAGTCCGGTATCATCGGCAATGCTCGTGATGCCTGTAGCCTCCTGAATCAACCGTGCTTTTTTCCCGGCATTGGCATTAAGGGTTTCGCCGTCTTCCACAACCTCCGGGATTTGGGGAAATGCATCCAGAGTAATTATATCGATATCCAGTCCGGATAAAACATCTTTCATTTCCACTATTTTATCCTGATTCCGAGTTGCCAGAATGACCTTCTTTTTCGACCGTTCAGACATTCACATTAACCGTACACTTCTTTCTGGTTGCACTTGCAAACACCAACATATCTTTCCTTGAATTTCCAGGCATCATTATTTCCTCTCTCAGAATCCACGACCTGAATAAAGCTCAGCATTTCTCCGCATTTTGCACAGTGTTTTCTCTCATCTTCTCGGTTTACACCCAGTTTCGCTGCGAAACTCTTATCTTTCCGAGCCATTTTCCGTATCTCCCTTGTTTGCTTTCAAAATTTAATTTTGATTATTCATTTTTAATTTCAATCGATCTATTTCCTGCTCCAGTCGATTCACCTTATTATTAAGGCGAATAACTTCCCGAGCGTCACGCCGCATGTGAGGATATCCTACGTTTTTCAGAGGCTTTTTCTCATCATCGGCAGCAATATTGGATATCGAATACGGCTTTCTTTTCCCGACAGTTACAAATACATTCAAGTGCGCATCTGATCGCAGGAAACTAATCGGAATTGTAGAACCAGGTTTTGTCTCTTTTATGAAGCGCCCCAGTTGACGCGGATGGTGCGGCGCTTTATTGTTATATTTAACAAGAATATCGCCTGCTTTTAAACCGGCTTTATCTGCAGGAGAACCTTCCAGTACTTTCACAATTCTGAGATGTCCGTCATGTACTGTGTCGGGTTCAATTTGTACACCGATCCAGCCGTTTTGTTCATGATAAATCCGAATGATTTCGTCGGCAATCGCACAGGTTTTATCGATGGGGAAGGCAATACCAGCATCGGTAAAGAGGTTTTCCCGTGTCAGATCTCGCTCCACTTCAATTTGAGCCGCCAGCATGCCGATAACTTCACCCTGAATATTGAAAACCGGACTGCCGCTATTACCCGGACTCACTAAAGCAGATAAGTGTATCAGTCCGTGTTCCATGAGTCCGCTTACAAGACCGAACGAAATGGACGGAGAAATTCCCATTGAATTACCGATGATCGTCACCCATGATCCTAATTGAATATTCTCTGATGTGGAAATTTCCGGCGGTTGCAGATTTTCGGCATCGATTTTCAGTACCGTGATACCGGTTTCGCCGTCTTTACCTATAAACGCTGGTTCATGCCTTGTACCGTCGTGCAAAATGACCTGCATTTCTTCAAATTCATTCAGCTCTGCGTTTTTGGTAATGATGTAACCTTCATCGTTGTAAATCAATCCTGAACATATGCTATTGTAGAAAATGGTCTTTTTTTCTTTGGTATCTTTGAAAAAAGAAAGAATGCCATTTTCTTTTGAAATAATATATGAATGCGATGATTTAGAAGATATGCTGACAACAGAAGGTTTTGCTTTTTTTACCAGTTCAGAAATTTCTCTCTGAATTTGTTGCAGTACCTGATCTTGAGGAAGAACAGCCGGTACTTTATGCGACAAAAATATCAGATAACAAAATATTGATAAATTAATGATTTTGCTCTTCATCGTCACTATTCCGCGAAACCCCATCATTAATAGACTATTTGGTTTACCTGATAAGACTGACTGTTTCTTAATGTCAAACTATCGCTGTCCTGCGTTCGATTGATCGAATCAAGATAACTTGAGTTCAATGACTGTCCTTGAGATTGTATCAGTTTTTCCGGGGATGTCCTTTCGATTACGTAAATAACATTTTCTGTTTCCGTAAGAATGTCGGAACTCGTTTGCTGATCCGGATTCCCGCCATACCATTCGGCGTTTATATAAGGAGCCGGTGCAGGCGATTGGTACGGATTATCAATTTGTTCAAGAACCAAAACAACCGCGATAACAATGATAGCGAGTGCCATGCCATAAACCGGTACTTTGGCTGGCCAACTCCAGACAATCTCATGTAAACGACGCCTCCCAATTCCCGATTCAATTCTTATCCTCGTGTGCAAAACCGTATTAAAATCTTCCGATGTTTTAATATGTTTTAGTTTTTTCATTCGGGTTGATAATTTTGTTACTCTTGAAACAGTGTCTGCACAATTGACACAATCCTGGAGATGGCTTTCAAAGGACGTTTTGTCCGTGACGTTCAAAGCCCCCTCGATGTAATCGGAAATCAACCTTTTAAATCGTTTACACTTTTTCATTGATACCCCTAAATTTTCCTAAGTGCCTGTTCGCTTACCTGTACTTCTTGTACAATGAATTTGGTTCCTCCCTTCTATTTCAAAGAAACAATTCGTTGTAATGCTATTAATTTTTCAACAGATGCTTCAACTTCTCCTGAAGTTTCAACCGCCCTCTGTTAACGCGAGATTTTACCGTACCCAATGGGATGTTTACTATTTTACTAATTTCTTCGTAGCTGAGTTCCTGAACGTCGCGAAGTAAAATCACTTCTCTGAATTTTGGTGACAGCGATTGTATCTCTTGATGGATAATTTCTTCCTTTATCGAACCGTCAACTGTTTTTTCCGGATTAAACGCTTCGTCAGATATATCGTAATCTTTATCATCATAGCCGAGATCAGTAATCGAGAAAAACTTTCTGCGTTTTCGTTTTCTGAGCTCCGTTTTTGCCAGATTTCCGGCGATGGTATAAATCCACGTTGAAAATTTGGCAACCTTTTGGTAGGCTTTTCGATTCCTGTAGACTCTGAGAAAAGTTTCTTGTACTAAATCTTCCGCTTCTTCAGAATTCCCCAAAAAACGATAGACGAAGTTTAAAAGTTGATTTTTATACCGCTTTACTATTAAATCAAATGCGTAGAGATCTCCGTTTTGGAATCTCTCTATTAATTCTTCATCTGATGGTTTCTTTGTTTTTTCCTCATGAGTCATTTCATAATCCTTACATTTTAACAAATGCGATCTATAAAAGTTCCATAAAATAAAAGCATCTAAACGAACAGACATCGACTGGCAGATCGGGGCACTTCATGCTTTTACAATCTATAATTTAATGAGATTATATACAAGTAATTGCATAATAAATTCAGGGGTTTGATATCCGGTTTTTAAATTCCGGTCTGCTTGCTGCAACAATGAAAATGCCTGTTCAATTTTTCGGGACGTATAAAAACGCGCCGCAGCACGATATTCTTTTACAAAGTAAAAATTCACACCAGCAATACTTGCTAACTCTTTATCCGACTTGCGAATATTTTGCGGTGCCACCACCTTTAATAATGTCATGAAATAATTCGTTATTCGGATTATCATCACAGTGGGTGGCTCGCCCTGTTCCAGCAGTTGATTGATGATCAACAATCCGGCTTTCAGTTGCTTTTGTCCGATAACTTTCGTTAAGTTAAATACATTAAATTCTTTCGATAATCCAACAACTGCCTCAACATTGGCTTCATCAATGCGCTTGCTTTCTCCAAGATTCAGGAATACTTTTTCCAGTTCATTCACTAAATTCATCTGCAAATTGCCAACGTATGCATGCAGCAATTGGATTGCTTTCGGTGTTATTTCCTTGCTGTGCTGCTCTACATAATTTTTGATCCACGTCCCAACTTGGTTATCATATAGCGGCTTGAACTCGATTGCCGCCGTATTTTTCTTTAGAGAGGCATAAGCTTTGCCCCTCAAATTGCCTGCCGTTGCCAAAAGTAGCAGACAGGTCGTGGGAGTTGGTGATTCGGCATAATCGGCGATTTTGTTTAAATGGGTGGCAGACCATTTTTGAATTTCTCTCACGATCACTGTGCGTCGCTCCGCCATCATTGGATACGAACGGACTGTATCCAGAATCTTGCTGCTGTCAGTATCGCTGGCATAGTATATATCCAGATTGAAATCTCTCACTTCCGGCTGCACCGAATGTTCTATGAGTTTGTCCGTCGCCTGATCCATTGCAAATTTTTCTTCACCAAAAAAGTAATAAACCGGTGCAATTTCTTTCTTCTTTAAATTTTTTAAAAATGTATTATATTCCATTTAAGATTCTTTTGTCTTTTCTGTTTCTCTTTTTATTGCTTTCAAAAGAAAATAAAAAAATCCGCCCCACAGAAACGTAATGATCACGATCATATTAATCAACGCCGTTAATTCCATAATCAGTCATCCTTCAATTTGATACGGCTGGCGATTATATTATTCAACAATAGAAACGCTGCAATGACAACGAACCACTGAAACAGACATGTGCCCAGTGTATATTGTCCGAATGGATTCCACCAGGTCTTCGGATACCACTCAATAGATTGCCAGAACCACCAAACAATGAGTATCACAAATTCAATAGGAATGATGTATTTCACAATATAGTCATACCATTTTCCGACATGAATATCATTACCCGGTGCATTGATAAGATTCTTTCTGAAATTACTGACGCCATATTTAATTACTGCGACAGCGAAAAAACAGCCGCTTACCATCAGCCCGACGCCCCATGCCCAGTCCTGGTTTCCGAAAAATCCCATGCTGACAGCCGAAGGAATGCCCAGAATGAATCCAAACGTCCATACGATCCCAATTGCCTTTTTCCGCACCATCCCCATATCCATCATAATTCTGGTAACCATTTCGATCATTGCCAGCAAAGATGATAATGCTGCGAAACTCAGCGCCAGAAAAAAGAACGGCATGAACACCGAGCCCAGCGGTATTTTCGCGAACAGCTCCGGTATCCAAATAAATGTTAGTCCGGTATTGGCAGGTCCTGCCTCGGTAATAATCTCCGTCGGATTAACGCCCAGTTGCGGCGCCAGCGCAAAGACTGCCGGGAAAAATACAAGTCCTGATAAAATCGATGCCGAGTTGTTCCCAAAACCGGTAATGAATGAGTTAAGCACGATATCTTCATTCTTCTTCGTATAAATAGCGAAAGTCAGCAACAAGCCCCATCCGGCACCGGTAGACCAGGCTGACTGCGATAGCGCGTTTAGCCACACTTCATGGTCCAGCAGCAGCTTCCAATCCGGATTAAAAAAGAAATTCAATCCATTCATCGCTCCGGGGAGAGTTAATGCCCTAATGCAAATCAATATCATTAAGCCGACTAGCGATGGAATGAGGATGCGATTGGCTTTTTCGATTCCCCGAACCACGCCTTTGTAAATAATCAACGCGCCGGTCGAAATAGCGATGAAATGGAACACCACCGGCAAATACTGTCGGGCAACAAAAGCATTCCAGTATTCCAGCGCATTTGTCTGCCCCAGATTTCCAAAGAGCGATGAAACAAAATATTTTACACACCAGCCCATGACAACGGAATAATAAAACATGATTGCCATAGTGCAAAATCCGACGAAACCTCCCATCCAGGAGTACTTTTTACCGATGAGTTTTCCGAACGCACCCACAGGTCCCAGCCGAGTATGTTTGCCGATTGCCAGCTCCGCCATGAGCAGCGGAATCGACCATAAGAACAGAAAAATGATCCATGGAATCAGGAAAGCCGCTCCGCCGTTTAGAGCGAGAATTCTCGGAAACCGCCAGATATTACCAGTTCCGATTGCCATCCCCAACGCAGCCAGAATAAGAGCCCAGCGAGATGAAAACACCTCTCGTTTTTCCATCGAGTCTCCCGTCGAATAGATTTCAGATTCCAGTATCGAAAAACGTGTCGATTGACAACCTATAATTAAATCAATATAATTGATTTAAATAAATATTGCAAGAAAAAACTTATTTTCTATGCATAAAAAAACCCTCTCAAAGCATACCACTTTGAGAGGGTTTCGAAAATCTATTTTCAGACGTAATATTCGTCTATTGGTTAAAGAAATGTAAAAAGCTAATCATGAGCATTAAATCCGGAGCACCGTCATCGAGACCGATTCCAAGAGCGCCGCGGAGCTTACTGCCCATTTCCAGGGTGTAGTCAGCACCACCACTGAGCATCATGAAATCATATTCGGTGCGCAACATCAATTCACCGACTGCAGCTAATTGGTCGTTCACCGGATAAATAACGCCACCGGCTAATGTGAGGGAATTTTCGTAATCTGATTCCTCTTCGGTTTCACCGGTTTGAAAATCAAAGCTCTTCGTGGTGACTTCAACAAAATCCAAACCAAGTGTTCCGGTAATAACCATGCCATTATCCAATGGGTGGCGCAATGCTCCGTATGCTCCAAAATTCAACGAGCCATAGCCTGCCTTTTCTTCACCGATTGGCAGAGTGACATAGCCACCGGCAGAAACTTTGGTGTCGTCTTCCATCAGGTTATAACGACCTCCGACGTAAAGGTCTGTCAAACCGGATTGACCATCGATATTATCGTTTTCATAGCTGCGGCTTGCAAAACCTAGCGCACCATCGATATGTAATTTTTCATTGAGAGGATATGCTCCCTGAGCTCCGATTACAAGATCAGAAAAACCATCATAGCTCGAATATTCAAGACCTCCGTCAACGAATAAGGTCTTTGCAATCGGTGCATCCCTTAAGAAATTTTGAAATAGTTTTACATCATCCAAAGTATTTTGTGCAAATACAAGAGAAACGCTTAGTATAGAAATTAAAGCCAAAAGCACTAGCGATTTCGAATTCATTTATATCCTCCTTATTTTGTTTGTTGAATTCAGGACTTTTGAAGTGAAAATCCTTGATTCTTCTTTTTAAAAATTTAACAACAATATATCAAAAAAATGATTGATAGTCAAGCAAATTTTATAAAAACAGAAGATCCCTATTGCTACATTGAGATTCAAACAAACTTATACAAATCTTTAAAAAACTTACATCAAAAGATATCCCTTGATTTAAGTTACTATCTCACAACAAGATTCACCAATTTATTCTTAACAACAATTGTCTTGACTATCTTCTTACCATTCGTGTATTTTTGTATCTTTGGCAGCCCCAGCGCGCGATCGACGATTTCATCATCTGCCGTATCCGGTTCCGCTTCCATGTTTTCGCGAACTTTGCCGTTCACCTGAATGACAATCGGAATTGTATCGCTTTTTATTTTGTCTTCATCGTAACCCGGATATTGTGCGTTGAAAACCGAATCATTATGACCGAGCTTCTCCCACAATTCTTCCGACAGATGCGGAGCGAATGGCGCCAGAAGCAGGATCAAAGTTTCCCGAGCATCTTCCACAATTGATATGTTTTGCTCAGCCGGCTCGACTTCCTGGATATAGAGATACATTTCATTGACCAATTCCATTAACCGGCTGATCGCAGTATTGAAATGGAAGTTTTCCAATCCCTGCGTTACCATCTTTGCGGTATAATGCCGGATACGCTCCAGCTCTTTGCTGCGCTCGATCTCGTTTCCAGCCGGCTTATTTTCATCGATCATCTCAACCAATCGCCAGATACGATTAAGAAAACGGTGAATGCCCACAATGCCTTCATCGCTCCAGTCACCGCCATCCGCGTAATTTCCCATGAACATCATGTACATGCGGAATGTATCAGAGCCGTATTCATCGATGAATCGATCCGGATTTACCACATTGCCGCGGGATTTGGACATCTTGTTCCCCTCCCGTGTAATCACGCCCTGATGAAACAGCCTTTGAAACGGCTCGTCAAAATCAATCAATTCCAGATCGTGCAGCACCTTAACGAAAAACCGCGCATACAATAGATGCATTACGGCGTGCTCGGCGCCGCCGACATATTGGTGCACCGGCATCCAGTTTTTCAGGTTTTCACGGTCGAATGCCGCTGAATCCAGATGCGGCGTGGGGTATCGCAAAAAATACCATGACGAGCAGACAAACGTATCCATCGTGTCTACTTCACGCCGGGCTTTTTTACCGCAGTTGGGACATGTCGTATTCGCAAAATCCGGTGCGGTGGTCAAGGGTGATTCGCCTTTGCCCTTGAATTCCACTTTCTCCGGCAGCATTACCGGCAAGTTTTCCATCGGCACAGGCACTTCGCCGCAGTCCGGGCAGAAGACGATCGGAATCGGCGCGCCCCAATAGCGCTGGCGTGAGATCAACCAGTCCCGCAGACGGTAATTGACCGTGCGTTTTCCAGCACCCTTTTCTTCCAGATAATCGATGACTTTGTCGATGCCCTCGTCCGACTTCAATCCGTCGAACTGACCGGAATTTATCATCACGCCGACATCGACGTATGCGGCTTCGAGCTCGCCACCCGGACTCCCATTCGGGCTGATGACCTCGCGAATGTGCAGACCATACTTTCGTGCAAATTCAAAATCTCGCTCATCGTGCGCCGGAACTGCCATTACGCAGCCCGTTCCGTATGTCAGCAGTACGTAATCCGCAATCCAGATCGGCACTTTTTCATCATTCACCGGATTGATCGCGTACGCACCTGTGAACACGCCGGTCTTCTCTCTTTCGGTCGATGTACGGTCGATATCGCTGGTTTTGCGACTTTTATCAATATAAGCCTCAACTTCCCGCCTGTTATCCGCGCTAGTCAGTTTTTCCACCAGCGGATGCTCCGGAGCCAGAACCATGTACGTTACGCCAAATAACGTGTCCGGTCGCGTCGTGAACACATCGATTTTGTCATCCGTTCCATCGACACCGAAAGAGATTTCAGCACCCTCGCTGCGCCCGATCCAGTTTTTCTGCATGGTGATTGTCTTTTCGGGCCAATCGATACGGTCGTGACCTTCCAGCAGTTTTTCCGCATAATCCGTGATCTTGAAAAACCATTGCGCCAGATCCTTCCGGGTAACATCCGTATCGCACCGCTCGCACTGCCCATTGATTACCTGCTCATTCGCCAGCACAGTCTGACAATTGGGGCACCAGTTCACAGGAGCTTTCTTGCGATATGCCAGTCCCTTATTGTACAACATGAGAAAAAACCACTGCGTCCATTTATAATATTCCGGCGAGCTTGTATTGATCTCTTTTGAAAAATCATACATTGCACCGATTGCCTTCAACTGTTCCCGGAATTTTTCGATATTTTTGCTTGTGCTAATTGATGGATGAACCCCGACTTTGATGGCGTAATTCTCTGCCGGCAATCCGAAGGCATCATAACCAATGGGTTCGAACACATTATAGCCCTGCATTCTCTTGAACCGGGCAAATGTATCGGTCGGACCGAAATTGTACCAGTGCCCGATGTGCAGCTTGTCCCCGGACGGATAGGGGAACATGACAAGGCAGTAAAAATTTTTTTCGGTATTTTGAATATCAGTTTGATATAATTTCTGCTCTTCCCATTTCACTTTCCATTTTTTTTCGATTTCATCAAAGGGATATGAACTCATAGTATACCTCAAGACATTATAATGAAGTTAAAATCAAATCAGAATTTTTTAAACTAAATAAATTGATGTAAGTTCGGATCTATCTCTTGAAGCCGGAAGCACTTCAATGTTACAGAGACAGACCCCTTTGTAGACCGAGGATACTCTCGCTCGTACGGTTCAAAAGGGAGAGAGGAATTACTGCGGGCAAAAATGAAATATGTGAAATATCAATCATCATAAGTATTTAATTCTTTCAAAATTATTAGGTCATGAATATACGAAAAAAAAATATCCATGTCAAGAAAAAATTCGGGCAGGTTTGGCATCAGTGAAAGAAATGTCTTGACATTAAATGACAGCACAGTTATATTTAAATACTAAATTTGTAGTGATTCAGCTATTAGCATTTAGCTATTGGCTGTTGGGCTGCTTTTTCATAAGCATAACGAAAGAAGATTTCTTCGCGAATTAATAAATGAAAAAGCAACAATAGATTTCACAGATAATACATTATCTAACCTGCTAAGAGCCAACAGCCAGCGGAGCTGTATTTAAGTCTGTTTTTTTGTAAAATGTCATTAGGGGCTTGTCCCGGAATCTCCTATTATTAAGGGGATTCCTGCATTCGCAGGAATGACACCCAAAAATGACTTTCGATACAGCCCCAATATCCGATTGGTTACATAAAATTATTAAACATAGTTCAAGGAGGATCAATGAGAATTGTTTTGCTTGCAATGTTTATTATCATCTCGCTCGTCTGCGGCTCACTGACTGCGAATCAGGCAGAAACACATCCGTTCTCGGCGCACGATCTGATAACGATGAAACGGATTTCCGATCCGCAGGTGTCGCCTGATGGAAAGACAATAGTTTTCACACTGCGCATCACTGACCTTGAAGCGGATAAAGGGCGCACCGATTTGTGGGCAGTCGACATCGATGGTAGCAACTTGCGCCAGTTGACCAGCGATCCGGCATCTGATTACAATCCCCGCTGGTCTGCGGACGGCGATGCGATCTGGTTCATTTCCACCCGTTCCGGTTCGGCGCAAATCTGGAAATTGAATCTCGCCGGTGGTGAAGCACGGCAGATTACAGATCAGCCGCTGGATATTGGCAACCTGGTTATCTCGCCGGATGGAGAGCATATCGCGTTTACGATGGATGTATTTCCGGAGTGTGAAACCGTTGACTGCACGGTTCAGAAAATGGAAGAAAGAGAACAACGCAAAACATCCGGCAGGATTTATGAAAGCTTGTTCGTACGCCACTGGGATACCTGGGAAGACGGGCGGCGCTCGCATATTTTTGTGATGCCGGCTTCCAACGGCGATGCGGTCGATGTGATGAAGGGAATGGACGCGGATTCGCCATCACAACCGTTTGGCGGACCGGAGGAAATTACGTTCACGCAGGATGGCTCGCAAATTGTGTTCACCGCAAAGAATGTCGGCAGAAGGGAAGCCTGGTCCACGGATTTCGATCTATATGTCGTCCCCATCGATGGATCGAAAAAATGGACATGTCTGACCGAAGAAAATGAAGCCTGGGACACGCATCCGGTCTTTTCGCCGGACGGCAAAACGCTGGCATATCTGGCGATGGAACGCCCCGGTTATGAATCAGACCGCTTTCGCATTGTGTTGAAATCATGGGATACTGGTGATACCCGTGTATTGACGGGAAACTGGGATCGCTCGCCAGGTACGTTTTTCTGGGCACCGGATGGCAGAACCATTTTCGCCAAAGCAGATAATATCGGGCAGGGTGCGCTGTTCGCAATCGATGTGAAATCGGGCGACGTGACAACTGTTTTGAGCGATGGCAATGTCCGCTCGCCGTCCTTTGCAAATAATCGGATTTTATATGGGTTGGATAATTTGAAATCACCGGTGGATTTATATACGATGAAGCCGAATGGGAAAGACATCAAAAAAATCACGAACATCAATGCGGAGAATATGAAATCTGTTCGCATGGGTGATTGCGAGCAGTTCTCGTTCAAAGGCTGGAATGATGAAACGGTTTACGCTTATGTCGTCAAGCCGGTGGATTTTGATCCTGATAAAAAATATCCGGTTGCGTTTTTGATCCACGGCGGTCCGCAGGGATCATTTGGAAATGATTTTCATTATCGCTGGAATCCGCAGACCTATACCGGCGCCGGATACGCCGCAGTGATGGTTGATTTCCACGGCTCTGTTGGCTATGGTCAGAAATTCACGGATTCGATTCGGGATGACTGGGGCGGAAAACCGCTCGTGGATTTGCAAAAAGGACTGGCTGCCGCGCTGGAGCGCTATCCATGGATGGATGGCGAGAATGTCGGCGCACTGGGTGCATCGTTCGGTGGCTACATGATCAACTGGATCGCCGGGAACTGGAGCGATCGTTTTAAATGCCTGGTCTGTCACGATGGCAACATCGACGAGCGCATGGCATATTTCGACACTGAAGAATTGTGGTTCCCGGAATGGGACAAAATGGGCACGCCGTGGGGCAATCCCGAAGGCTATGAAAAGCATAATCCGGTTCGATTTGTGGAAAACTGGAAAACACCGATGCTGGTAATTCACGGACAGCACGATTACCGCGTCGTGGTGACGCAGGGACTCGGCACGTTCAATGCATTGCAGCGCCGCGGAATTCCCAGCAAGCTGCTCTATTTCCCCGATGAAAATCACTGGGTACTTAAGCCGCACAACAGTCTTTTCTGGCATGAAACAGTGATCGG
>WJJN01000634.1 GCA_014729735.1 Candidatus Zhuqueibacterota bacterium | reverse complement strand
TCAAAATCCGAACCTGCGCCGCTGGCATTGTGAATAAAAATTCCGTCCCAATGTCCGCTGTCACCAGAACGAGTGAACGTTATTCTGCTTCCATCTGTTCCGATTGCCTGAATGCTGCCGTTTACGGTGAGACGGGTATTAGGGATAAAACTTAACTGGATGTTGGAAATTACTGTTAATGAATAGCCAGCAGGGATTTTTACGTTACAGGGTATCGCCATTGTATTTTCCCATAGCTCAAACTCATAAATTTGCACTTCATCGGTACTGGTAGCATCAGCGAAGGCAGCTAAACTTTCCATATATTGACCTTTTAGCGCTCCACCATTAACCAGCCGATAATCAGGACTAAACGTAACTTCGCCCTGCTTGATTATACTGCCTCCCTCTGTTGTCTTCAAAGTAAATCCATTTAAATTAACAGCCGTTTGGTCAATCAGTGTCAAATCGCCATCATTGGCAACGACGATATTACAGGGCAGGTCCATTGTGCCGGACCATGTTACATCCGAACAAAGATGTATCTCATCGCCCAGTTTAACATTAACAACCGCTGTATCATAAGTGGGATATTGTCCCTTCAGGGTGCTGCCATTAACAAGACGGATGTCCGGAGTAAAAGTGACTGTGCCTTGTTTGTTAATGATACCGCCGGATACGGTTTTAATGGTGTTAACATTTAAATTAACCTCTGCTCCGTCAGCTATTGTCAATGTGGCGCCATCATAAACTTTTACATCACATGTCACATTGATTGCACCGGACCAGGTATCATCCGAATAGATCTGAATTTGATCGCCACTGGTGGCGTCGGCAAAGGCGGCTGCGGCACTGGAGTATTGACCTTTCAAGCTGCCGGTATTGCTCAGCAGGCGGATGTCAACATCAATGGTTAGGCTATCTCTGTTAAGAATATCAATTGCTCCAGCAGTAACTTTAATGCAGTTTCCGTTTAAATTGATCGACACACCGCTTTCGATGGTCAGGGTAGCACTGGAAGTGACAGCAATGTCCCCTCCGATGTAATAAAGTCCTGGTGTAGAGTTCCAGATAGTGTTGGTGGCAATTATGCCTTGCCAGTAGTTGGTGATAAAATCAATTATGATCGCATTGCTGTTTTGAGTATAATTATCAATAGCAAAATGGCTGTATTCACTTCCTGTTAATTTTAGGTTCTTTGGTGAAGAATAGTCCGATATTCTATTATAGGGGTATGAACCATCTGGGCGAAATAGATCTTCGGCTTTGTTTGCCCAGGTATTTGTCACGTCATTATCGGCTGCCAAAATATTGACGTCATCTATACCCAATCCATCATCATCGATCCTCCAGATTAAGATACCTCCGTCCATATTTTCATGGACATGCGGTAAGCCGCCATCATAGGTATTACCTTGCTGTTTATTCTCAATGACATATCTACGATCACTAGTGAATTCTCTTACATAAAAAGTGCTGTATGTTGTAGGAGAAGTATTATAGACTAAATCAACATCCGACATATCGCTTGTTATCGAAGTTATATTTGCCCAGCCGGCTTTATAAAGAAACCACGGGCTCATGGGTGCTGGTTTATTTGCACTAGGGTTCCCATTTTTATGCCCCCCTCTCATTAAAGCCCAGTGATAGATGTCAGCATCCGGATGATGTGAGCCCATCATGTGTCCGAATTCATGAGAATAATATCCCATGTGCCCGATTTTTGAATCAATATCTTCACCAGCACTACGATTGCTAATATCTCTTTGCGGTACTACCATTGCCGGACCATTCATGGTAGTTGCAACATCAAGATTACTACACCATCGTCCGGCATATATGTAACAGACTCTTAATGAGCCACCGCCAGTAGTAGGAAGGTCAGAGTATGGTATGCTAAGTTGGGAATTAGCTAAATTTCTTGCTGCAGTACAAAAGGTAAAAAAGGAATAAGTGGATTTGTTATTAGGCAATTCCACGCAAATAGGATAACCATTGCCATCAGCAGGATTTAAAACTGATACAGATGGCGAATAATGTTGACGGGACATCTCATGGAAGTAGTCGCGGAAGCTGCCAAATACGGAATCATCATCACAATTTTGCCCATAATAACTCCCTAAACTTGCAAGCAATGCTTCGACATCGCTTTTTAAGTGTTGATTATTAAAATCCCTATAGTCAGATATGGATGGATCCCAATAGCTGTCCCACTTCACATCATCAAATTCGACCAGTACCACATTCATGTTTGTTGGTTTTGTAACACTGCCAGTGGTTGAACCTCCCATAATAGAAGCAAATAAAAGGCGGTATGATAGTGATGACACGACAAACAGAAATATCATTGCTTTTGCTTTAGAGCCTAATTTTCCGAGTTGTTTTGTGTTCATTTTTACCTCCGTTCATTTCATGAATAAAATTTTTTGGGATTTTTTAAATAACCGGGACTGGCAGACCAGCACATAAACACCGGAGGTCACTCGCTCCCCTTGAGAATTCATGCTGCGCCATTGCAGGTCATGCAGTCCTTCATCTATTTTACCTGAATAAAGTGTAATCACCTCCTCTCCTAATAGGTTATATATTTTAATAGATAAATCGGCTAACAACGGAGTGGTAAAACGTACGGTAACCGAACTGTTAAACGGGTTGGGATACACGCCCTCAATTTGAAATGTATCGACCTGTTTTTCTGTCGCAGGATGCGAAACAAAAGTTGGAGCCCCTAATTGCCCATTGCTGTTAATTCGCTGTGCTCTGATGCCGTAAAACTGTCGACCGATCTCATGCCATGCTACGATACAACCACCGAGATTATCTGCCAGAATTCTTTTTGACCATGATTCTGAAATGACAGTATCTCGACTGGTTACCTGGCTTGTCCATAGGGTGTCGCCTCCAAAGTTTATTTTAGTTAGATATTTCCTCGAATTTACCAGGATAAAAACATTACCATTGCTGTCAACAGAGATTAATTTTTCATACCCATTGATACTTCCGCCTGTGGCAGACGTTCTATCCCATAATTTAGCTCCCGTGTTATCGTAATGCGCTAACCGAAAGGTATCATCCTTTGTTGCATAATAAATGTAAGCGCCGCCAAGATGATCTGACTCAATATCGAAAGTTCTATACCCCCGTAATCCGGAACGAACAATGACGGGTTCATTCCCCCATTGCGTATATCCATCTGCATCAAGCTTCTGTATCCGCAGAGTATCGGCGCGGAAATCACGAAAAGCAAATATAACGGAATTGTTTTCGGAAGAACAGTAATCAAAAAATGCACTGAATCCATATTCACCCACGCCAATCTCAATTTCCCGTTCGCTCAGGATAGCGCCATCAACGGAATTTATTCTTATAAACTTATCGGGTATTTTCGTGGATGTTTCACCAATGGTAAAATAAAGATTTAGATTTAAATTAGAGTCGAGATAAGGGATATAACTTACACTTGTGACATGCATTTTTTTTGGTCCCCAGATATACTCACCATCAGGAGAAATTCTTGCCAAATAGGTTCCGTCTTTTTCCACATCCGTTCCCCACACTCCATGATTTCTGGTCCAGGTAACATACAACCCACCATACCCATCCGAACACCAATATTTTATTTTTTGAGAGCGTCCCGTGCTATCCGGCTCATCCGGCATTAATTTAAAACCTGTTTCACCAAATAGTCGATTTCCATTGGCGTCCAGATGCTGGATACAACCATCAAAATCATATAACTCATTTGACTCGTCCCCGGTGTGCGTATAACCGATAAGACGAACCAGTTGATAACCGATATAGGCACCGCCCTGGTCATCAGGCAACAGAAATTGATTTTCCAAATGATCGAAATACAGCACTTGCTGATCAGGAGTATTTACTATATTAATTCCATTGCCATCGCCCCACATTTGATACCCCGCAACACTCATTCGTTGAGCAAGGATTAATCCGTGAATCGGGTGTGTCATGCATACCAGAATAATTCCATTATTGCCATCTGTAACCATATTCGGAAGCCGTGTATCAAAGCCGATAACCGGATTATTCACAGCCGGATCGGTTGACCATTGGGAAAAAGATATAGCGTGATAAAGGAGTATTAGAGAAAAAAATATAACTCTTTTCATTTCGATTCCTTTTTTATTAACATGAAAAACACGAGTAACTTATTTAAAAAAAGACTAATCGGTGTAAAAGCGAAACACAGCTATTTCAACAGAAGCAAATCTTTAAAATATTTCAAGAAGCAAATCACAGGAAAAAATCTAAAAGGGAAAAGCAGGACAGAAAAACCGGCGCCACCAGCAGATGTATTCCATCCCTAATTTGTTGCGGTATGATGTAAGACCATGTATCGTTGAAAGAATATATCAATTATATTTTAAATTGTCAAGTCATTTTTTTTATTTCTGTAATATATTTTGCATATTTTTGAATCACTTTTAAATACGATACCGAACATTAATATTTTTAATTGAAAATAATATGTTGATTATTCTATAAAATTTAAACGAAAGGGTGGGATTACAAGATATGCAAGAGGAAATTTCCGAAGTTTTGAAAACTTCGGAAATTTGAGGTCGAGCAAAAAGTACTCGCAGAGAACGAGGGTTGGGAATCCCCGTTCTCTGCATGATAATTCTAACTTGCTGCCACAGGAATGTTCACTTCTTTTGATTTGGGCTTCGCTTTTTTGGGCTTCTGGTCTTCTGCCAGCACCTTCATGGTGTGCTTCACTTCTTCTTCGGTGACGGTCTGGCGGATTTCTTCCACGGCTTTCATTACCTTTGCCCATTTTTGTCCT
>WJJN01000009.1 GCA_014729735.1 Candidatus Zhuqueibacterota bacterium | reverse complement strand
TGATTCGCGTTCTGCTCCAGAGAAGCTCCGTTCTGTCTGGAGTATGAACCGGTACCTTTTGCCTGAGAGAATGTATAATTCACAAATCCCTGCACGCGATTGGTGCGCCGCAGAGTTAAGCGGAATTCCAATCCCTTGGTCGTGGCAAAATCACCATTTGTATGAATGTCATACGTCTGCACAGCAGAAGCCGCCGATGTAAAAACACGTGCCGTTTGAAGCTGATTCTTGATGTCTTTGTAAAAAAGCGTCGCGTCAAACGAAGCATTGGCAGCAATCACCTGACTGAAACCAATCTCATATTGCGTCGTTCTTTCAGGTTTGATTCCAAAACCCATCGGGTCTGTATAGAAGAAACCAGCCTGGTATTGCGCAATACGCTCGGAATTACTACGATACGCACGGGACATTTCCGGCATCTGTACAAATTTACCCCATTGCAAATGGAAAACCGTACGATCTGTTACCGGGAATGCAAATCCCAACCGCGGACTTAATGTTGCAAAAGCATCCACTTTATCGTAGTCACCTTCCGGGAGCGTAAGAAATGCCTGACTGAAACCAGGTGCTTCATAATCTTTTGGTACATATTGATCCATATCATAATAATCAAAACGCAAACCTGCGTTGATAACAAGATCTCTGATCTCGAACTTATCTTGCAAATAAGCAGCACCAACGATCGGATGCATCGGAGTATCGAATAATGTTCCTTCGTCAGTTTCATTGCCGTATAAGTCATAACCGTAGTTGTTCGGGCTCAACGATCTCATGTAAAGATCAAGTTCTTGTTGATCATTCAGAATATCCGGATTGTTTCTCCAGTAATTCAGAAAACCACCGGTCGTATGGCTGTAGCCACTATAATTACGCAATGTCCAGTATTCAAAGGTACCACCGAACTGGATCATGTGATCTTTCATCTGATGGGTAAAATCTAAGTTACCACCCATATAGTTTCTTTTGTACTTATTATAGCTGGTTTGCAAATTGCCAGGTGCCTGGAAACGGAATCCGTAAATGTCGTAATGATCCGGATCATTGGTATAATTGATCCAGCCGTCGAATCCTTGCATGGCATTTTCCAGACTATCCGCATAAAGCCAGTAATTATCTTCCATGAACGGATCATAAGTTTTCCGTCTTTGATCGAAGTAATTCAAGCTTAAGGTGTAGAAAGTCGTCGGAGCCAGTACGTGAGTAATTTTCGCTGTCACCAACGCGTCACTGTAATCACGCTGCGGATTTCTTCTGTTATTGAAAAGAGTTAGCAGCGGATTTTGATTCAAGCGCGTTCTTTGATATGTAAAAGCGCCTGACAACCGCAGTGTTACCGGCGACAGATCGACAGTTAACACACCATTGCCCGTGTAGCGGTTTTGCATGGAATTCGGCACATTGCCGCCAGCCCAGCTAATTGCATCCAGGGTATCTCCTGCAGCGCCACTGCTGCGAATACCTGTGTCAACCAGCCACATGGTATCGCCGCCAACAACGGTTTGACCGTTAACAAAATCGAACGGTTCATAAAAATACTGATAATGGTCGTCGAAGAACTGATTCTCACCGGCTACAAAGAATTTTACTTTGTTGTTCGTAAAGGGTACGGGACCACTTGCGGTGAAAACAGTATTCGAATAGCCATAGGAATATGTATCCAGGAATGTCTCATCTGGTTCGGCAAAATTATCTGTTTCAGCGCGCAAGCTGAAATGATATTCCGGTGTACCGGATTTCATAAAGTAACTAACGATACCGGAATTCGCGCCGCCGTATTGGGCGTTAAAACCACCCGCCTGGATCTGCAACTCTTCCAGAGCTTCGGGAATAACGTTTGTTGCGGCATCACCGGAAACCAGACTTCGGACGTTCGCGCCATCCACATATGTTCCAACCTCATCATCGCGACCACCGCGAATGTAGATATTGTTATCCTGCGCCACGATACCGGGTTGCAAATTCGCCACCACTTCTACGCCGCGCAATGGTAAATTTTCCAGCTCTTCGCCGGTAACAATACGCACTGCGTTCGTTGCATTTTTTTGAACCAGCGGTTTCTCTGCAACAACGGTCACAGTAGAAGCCTCGATCGCTTCTGGCTGTAGGTTGAAATCGAATTCTGTGGTTAATCCAACGTGTACTTTAACGTTGCTGAATTTACCGGGAGTATAACCGATAAAGGTCGCTACCAGTGTATATGTACCCACAGGGACATTTAAAATCTGATATTCCCCTTCAATGTTAGTCGCGGCACCCATTGTGGTTCCGCGGATCTGTACATTTGCTCCGGGTAATGGATCACCGGTTTGGGCGTCTAGCACGACTCCGGATATTTTACCAATCTGTGCTAAAACATAACCCGGTACTGCGAATGTGCATATAAGAGCAAATGCCATGAGAAGGGTTATAAAATTTCTAGCCTTCATATTATTTCCTCCTTCGGGATTAATTATTTTCTAATTGTGCGACACTTAAATTATCTACAGTGTTATGAAGCACTTCGGTATAAACTTTTCCGCCTGTTAAATCCAATGCCATCGATTTGACAACAGCATCACCATCTTTCACAATTAATGTGTGTGAAGGACCGTTCGTTGCAAAACTTCCCCAGGCGAAATTTGTAAAAGCTAAACCGGAGGATACTTCGGTAGTAGTCGTGTCTGCACCTGAGATCGACTCTACAGAAATCGCCAGCGTAGCATCGCACATTTGCGCGAACAACACTTTTGCCAGCGTATCGGCAGGAGTCACGTCTCTGTATAACCTTCTCTCGGCTTTTTTAACGAAACGAGGAGCCTCTGCATCAGGGCGGGTTACGACGTAAACAGCGATGACGTCATCCGTGTCCAGACGGACCATAGCCGTGTCATTCGCTGCGCCTCCATCCAATCGGACCAGTTTTCTGCCTGCGGCTTCATCAAAATAGGCGCTTGCTTGTCCGAATGAAAGGGTCGCTTTGGTAGTTCCATCCATGACAACACCGACTTCTCCCAAATCAGTTGCCGTGTGAATAAAACGGACTTTTGACATAAATTCCGGGAGTGGTGGTGCTTGGCTTGGAATATCAGCGCAACTAAATCCTATCACCATTATGACTATAATGGAGAGTGCGACAAGATAGGACTTGCTTGTCATTGATTTGTTCATAAATTCTCCTTTCAGATTTTCCTTCCCTACTTAAATAACCATTTAAACGGAATTAGAAGAACTCGATTAACTAATTTTTCTAATCACCTCCTTCAGTTCAGGTTTCTGGTTCATTTTGTAACAATAACTTTTGTTTTTCTAATCACCTCCTTAAACAAATGAATGTCTAGTTACTCTCTTATTTTAAGTCATAATTAATTTAGTTGGAATTGACATTAGCTTGAAATGAGTATATTCGTCATTTTGAAAAATATACAATTTACAGATTGGTTCTTAGTACAGTAGATATTCTTTCTTGAAGTTTCTCGGCAAGCGCTTTCAGAAAAATAGGTGTAAGTATAGAAATCAACCATAGTTATCATCTTAATTTATTGTGAAAGTTGTTACATTAACATAAAATATAACTAATAAGACAGAAATTGTCAAGAAGTTTTTTTTAAAATTGAAATATTTTAATATTTTATCTTTATGACCAAGTTGATTATAAATAAGTTATTAACCGGATAAATCGGCAATTTTTTGTTCGGCGGAGTATATTCTTTTATTTATTTAATTTAAAATATTTATTCATCGCGGCATAGAATATTTCATTTAGATGCGTTTGGCGAAATAAACTGATATCCTGATCGAGAGCGTAATTTAATACCTTTGATAAATTTCTTAAATTCTGGAATTGATCGTATGTTTGTCGTTCATTCTTCAACGGAAAAATCGTGTTGTTTGTTAATAAGGGATCAGGATTTTCTTCCATTTCAAATCTTGTGACCGCTCGGTTCCAATCGACAGTGTTGGGAATCGGGGAAAATGATGTCAACCTTACCTTCGCCCCGAGTGAATTAACAAATATCATGCTATCTACGACTTCTTCAAGTTCCTGACCCGGAAGTCCCATGATGACATAAACATCGATATGATTGCGGGCATACCCCGCATTTTCCAGATGGTCCAGCGCATTGCTCAGTGCATCGTCGGAAACCTTGTGCAGCATCTCTTTTTGTCGAGCTTTGTTCGAGGTCTCATAGCTCAGCCGAATTGTTTTGAAATTTGTTTTGAACATTATTTGTGCTATTTCCGCATCAATTTTGCCTGCATGCAAACCGTTCGGTGTATGAAAATTAACGTGAACCGATCTGTTTTCACAGCCTTCTAAAATCTTCTTGATGTGAGCTTCCTTATTCACTAACAGCGCGTCATCAAAGAAAGCGAATTGATTGACATGGCGTTTTCGGTAATGATATTCAATATGCTCGAGAATCCGCTGCGGTTCTTTCTGCTCGAAGGTATCGCATAGCAAATAGGACGCACAAAATGAACATCGATACGGACAACCCCGCGACGTCATTACAGGTACCGAAGCTAATGTATTGTAATATCGATACGAGGGCTCGGGCATTTCACTCCATTTTTCCGGGAAAAGATTCCAATCCGATTCATTTCCCGTAATTTGATCGACCAGTTGTAGTGCCTGTCTCTCGCCGGGACCGGTGATAACGACATCTGCTCCTGAATATTTCTCAGCGTGCTCATGGTATAAAGTCGCATAAATGCCGCCCAAAATTATCCTGGTTTTCGGAAACGCCTGTCTGAGCAATTCGATTGCCTTGAACGGTCCGGGGTACCAATAAGTCATCATTGATGTGACGAGAATGACATCCGGCTGTGGAATATTTGAGAGAGCTTCATTGAACGTGTCCATTGGCATACCGTAGCGGCAATATTTTCGCGGAATATCTGAAAGCATTTCAGGCTTTTCAACTACCTGTCTCAAAAATTTTCCTGTGCCGTATTTGTGTTTCGGGGATATGCCTCTCGTTGATTTTTTTAAGATCAAAGGATGAAACCGGTCCATACAATCAATCAAAAATGTTTTATATCCAAAATGTTCCAGGATGGATCCAATCGATAGCAGCCCCATTGGCTTAATCCAGAAATCATAAGCTGCAAAATCATAAATCCAGGGATTGACCAATAAAATTATGTTGTTTTTCATAAATTGGATAAATTTGTTTATTGAAACCAACACGGAGTCTGCTGAGAGAGCAGACTCCGAGTTATAAGTCAAATTAATATTTGCCAACGCAGTTATTCAGATTTCTTGTCCAAGAATGCCTTGAAAAGATCGATAGGAACAGGGAAGACAGTGGTAGAATTATTTTCAGATGCAACTTCTGTTAGCGTTTGCAGAAAGCGTAGTTGAAGCGCGGTGGGATGCCCTTCTATTCTGCCGGCAGCCTCAGCCAACTTTTCAGATGCTTCGTATTCACCCGCGGCGTGAATGACTTTAGCTCGGCGCTCACGCTCTGCCTCTGCCTGTCGCGCCATCGCACGCTGCATTTCCTGGGGCAGATCAACATGTTTGATTTCGACCAGGCTGACTTTTATTCCCCAGGGATCTGTGTGGTTATCGATAATTTCCTGCAGTTCCTGATTTATTTTTTCACGGGCGGAAAGCAGCTCATCAAGCTCCGCCTGTCCTAAAATGCTTCGAAGCGTTGTCTGCGCCAACTGCGACGTGGCAAACAAATAATCTTCCACTTCAACTACAGCTTTGGTCGGTTCGATAACTCGAAAATAGAGAACCGCATTTACTTTAACCGAAACGTTATCTTTTGTAATAACATCCTGCGGTGGCACATCCATAGCAAGTGTACGCAGGCTTATTTTCACCATACGATCGATCAACGGGATCAATAAAATGAGTCCGGGTCCTCTGGCGCCCGCGAGACGACCTAATCGAAAGATGACACCACGCTCGTATTCCTTTAAAATTTTAATGGCACTTGCCAGAATAAAGATAACGATGATAAGTACTGGAACGAAGAAAGTCTGCATAATATGTCTCCTTATCTGAACATCTAAATATTAACTTGTTTTTTAACTTTTAATTTCAAACCTTCAACATTTTCGACGACAATTTTATCGCCTTTTTTGATCGGCTCATCGCTGAAAGCTTTCCAATATTCTCCGTGAACCTTCACATCTCCCTCCGGTGCAATTTTGGACACCGCAGTTCCGATTTCGCCGATAATTCCCTCCTTGCCGGTTGTCACTTTTGTCAGCTTCGTTTTCAAAGCCATACTGATGGCAAATATAAAGAAAGCAGCGGTCGTAATAGTGACAGCCAAAATTATCGTCAGCGGGAGATGGACATCCATAGTGGGGGTGCTTTTGAATAACATTAATGATCCTAATAGCATAGCGACAATCCCTCCGATTGTTAGAATGCCGTAACTTGTAATTTTGACCTCCAGTATAAAAAGTACAGTGGCAAATAAAATGAGAAGAATTCCTGCTGCATTCACCGGAAGTTGCTGTAATGCGAAGAAAGCCAGAATCAGAAAAATTCCTCCCAAAACTCCGGGTAATATCGCTCCTGGATTGGATAGTTCAAAATAAATACCTAATAGTCCCAACATCATCAAAATATAGGCAATGGACGGATTGGATATCATGTCAAGGATTTTCGCCCGCATATTCATCTCGTGGAATTTAATCCTCGCATTTTTCGTCTTCAGCATCACGCTGCCGGTATCTACATTGGCAGTTTTGCCGTCAAGCAAAGTAAGCAGGCTATCGATATCAGGGCAGATAAAATCAATGACATTATTTTGGAGTGCCTCTGTTTCTGTGGCAGAAATGCTCTGTTTTACTGCCTGGACTACCCAATCCGGATTTCGTCCGCGCTTTTCAGCAATCGACTTGTTAAACGAAGCCCACCAGTTCGTTGCTTTCTGAATTCCGACATCTGAAGTATCCGCGGAACCGCCTCCTGTTACAGGGTGTGCCGCGCCTATACTCGTTCCTGGTGTCATTACTGCGAAATGCGCTGCGATAGTGATCGAAACGCCGGCAGAAACCGCGCCGGCACCGCTGGGAGAAACGTAAACCACCAGTGGTACATTGGAGCTCAGCATTCGTTTTACGATGCTCTGCGTCGCCGATAGCAGACCACCCGGCGTATCCAGTTCGAGGATCAGGCACTGGGCACCATTCGTTTCCGCCCTGTCAATTGCTTCGATTATATATTCGGCAGAAACCGGATTTACCGTTCCGCCCTGAATTTGGATGATATCCACAAACTTTCGCTGAGCGTAAGCTATATTTGAGAATAAAAATAGAATGAATATCAATGCAAAAAGTCGAAGTATTTTCATTTATCTTCTCTTTAATAAATAGACTATTAATGAAATAATCAGGCTGATAATAATACTCGAAGTTATAGGAAAATAAAATGTAAAATTCTCTTTTCTAATGATAATATCACCAGGAAGCCGTCCGATTAATGGTACTTTTTTAATATACATTAAAACCAGACCAAAGACAACCAAAATAATGCCGATAATTAAGACGAGTTTACCAAGGTTCTGGGCATTCATGGCTTAATAATTAAAATTAGTACAAAATTAGCATTTATTTGTGATTTAAAATATTAAAATTAAATGGCTTAAAACATTCAAATCAATGCAAAAAAAAATATTTTTTTACTTGACTTTTAATGTATTTTTTTATTAAATTATATCCGCAAAGCCCTGCAAGTGAAAGATGGGACAATTATAAAGAGCCAACACCTATATTATGGGAGCTTCGCTCTGGACGTGTATTACAAGCCTCTCCGCTTACGGCGGATAGTGGAAGTAAAAAGCGTTTAGGCTGGTACCCACCGTGTCAAACACGGTTCTTTATAACCCCATCTCGTTGCAGGGACTTTTTTTTTATACAATATCAAACAGAGTATCCAGCCGCATTCGGTCGAAAATATCTTTCATTAAAGGCTGCAGGTTTGTCAATTTCAATGATTTGCTTTTCTTCATAATTTCATCCCGTGCCTTGATGAGCACACCGATGCCCGAACTATTCATCACGCTAACATTACCCATATCAATAACGAACGTATCCACATCTTTGTTCAGCGCCTGGTTGATTTCTTCAGAGAAAATATCAGTCACACCAAGATAAATTCTTTTTTCAAGCACTTTAATCAATAATTCATCCTCGCGCTCTGTTATATTAATTGTTTGAAAAGCCATAAGTCACCTATATTTTATAACTTTGCGGATCCAACACAAATTGCTGACATGTGTCATTTTGGTTAACATTTTTATCTTTTAAGCGACATTTCAGATAAAAATAGGATTCATTGTCCCCGTGAAAATAAACGATGCGATGTTTACAATATTGACAGGTTTTATCGATCCGGATAAATTTTGTGGAAGACAACCCATTCATCTGGTTAATTGTTGTTTGAAAATTAGCAAACATTTTCAAAATTCTTCGTGCTAATTTCTTTATTCGAAACAACATGATCATCTGAACGAAGACAAGACATAATAGCACTAAAAACAAGAAAACAGTTAGGTCGGGAATATTCGTATATATACTCATGATTTTCACTTCGATTTAAATGAAATTATATCGATCCAGGCTGCGATACTGGATTGCCTCGCTTACATGTTGTGGCAAGATATTATCACAGCATTCCAAATCGGCAATCGTCCGGCTGACTTTCAATATTCTATCATACGCCCGCGCCGATAATCCCAACTTCGTGATCGCTGCTTTTAGCAGACTTTCGCCTTCGGTATCCAGGCGGCAATAATGCCGGATATCTTTTGTCTCCATGCGGGCATTGCAAAAAATATGCTTCTTTTCCCTGAATCGCTGTAATTGGATTTTGCGTGTTTCTTTTACGCGCTCCCGGATAGTTTCCGATGCATCTCCTTTCATATCGCTGGTCAGATCGCTGTATTTCACAGCGGGTACTTCGATGTGGATATCGATCCGATCGAGCAGGGGACCCGAAATTCGTGAAAGATAGCGCTGGATTTGCGGCGGTGTGCATGAACAATCGTTATTCGGATCGGTGTCATAACCGCAGGGACAGGGATTCATGGCTGCAGCGAGCATAAATTCAGCAGGATATGTCAGAGACAGCATCGCACGGGAGATTGTTACTTTGCCGTCTTCCAGCGGTTGGCGCATTACTTCAAGTACATTCTTGCGGAATTCCGGCAACTCGTCGAGGAACAGCACGCCATGGTGCGACAGACTCACCTCGCCGGGACGCGGGATTTGACCGCCGCCGATTAGCCCGGCATCGGAAATTGTGTGATGCGGCGAACGGAACGGGCGTGTTGCTATGAGCGCTGTATTGGATGATAGCAAACCCGCAACAGAATGAATTTTTGTGGTTTCCAGTGCTTCGTCCAGTGTCAAATCCGGGAGAATTGTTGGCAGTCTTTTGGCAAGCATTGTCTTGCCAGAGCCGGGCGGTCCGATCATGATAATATTGTGTCCGCCGGCTGCCGCCACTTCCAGTGCTCGTTTTACGTGCTCCTGACCTTTTACGTCCTGAAAATCAAAATGGGATTTACGGTTCTCGGAAAAAACCTCATTCAAATCGATTTTGAATGAAGATGGTTTCGACTCGTTTTCGAAAAACGAAACCGTATCTTGCAGACTTTCAACAGGATAAACAGGGATGTTCTGCGCCATGGCTGCCTCTTTGGCGTTTTCCCTGGGAAGCACGATACCCTTGTAATTTTTGCGGCTCATCTC
>WJJN01000633.1 GCA_014729735.1 Candidatus Zhuqueibacterota bacterium | reverse complement strand
TCTTGACATTTCCATCCAGGTATTTGTAGATCAGAAATTCTCCTAATTTTTTCCACCGTTTCACAACCGCGTTGCCCTGATTACAGGAATATTCCGTTAAATAGTCCACAGCCAATCGTGGTGACTGCTCATGCAACGCTAGTGCTGCATCGTCAACAGCAGGCTGTCTTGAAAGGAAACCGCCTTCTAACTCACGTTGCACTTTTTGGACATCCTGTATCATATCCCGGTAGCGCAAATAGGAATAATTTGATACAAAATTAAATACCCAGAATGCGGAATCCCAGGTAAAATCATGGAACGAACCGGTTCCCACTGCATAGCTTTCCGGCACGCGGGAAATGGCGCAATAGATCGGTACATATACCGTGCTGTAGGTATCGTCCACGCCGAACCAGTGAACACCACCGATTGGATCGGGCAGCCAGGAACGCGCCTGCGATACAAAAGAAAATCCGGTCTGCTGCGTCGACGTTGCCCGTTCGTTCAGATACTCCACGCTGTCCACTTCCCAGGTCAGGGGTCGCCAGCGATAGGGGAGGTTATATGGTCCGGCGCCAACGCCGACCGTCATATCGAATTCAGAGCCTTCGAAGTGATCGCGCATCAATTCCATCACATCGCGCACCGACAATTTCCTATCCGGCTTGATCCACAGCGGCATGGGCTCCGATCCTTCGACGCCCTTCACATAATCCGTGGTAAAATTTTTCGAGGGCGCCACGCGGCGGAACATGCTCCAGACGCGTGCTTCGCAAAAACGTAGTGCGCCATAATCAAGAGGGGCATACGCATCTGCGAAACTGAAATCCTCATCCTCGCCGCTGAAATATCCTTTTTTGCGTGCAAAGGAAATCACATCATCGGAGTAGAGGCAGTTCTTTGCGTCATCAAGCGGAAACTGCCGGATGCGAGCCTGGTTCGCATGCGCACAAACATAACCGTCCGGTATGCGGCGGGCAACCCATACAGCACCTTTTTCTTCCGGTCCCTTGCCGATCATTTCCATGATCCAAACCTCGTTCGGATCCGAGATTGAAAAGGATTCACCCGAACTGTAATAGCCATACTCTTCGACGAGATCAGTCATGACCTGAATCGCCTCGCGTGCGGTTTTAGCGCGCTGCAATGCGACGTACATCAGGCTTCCGTAGTCCATAATCGCCTCATCGTTCTTCAATTCCCGGCGACCGCCATACGTGGTTTCTCCAATGGAAACCTGGTGCTCGTTCATATTACCGACCACTGTGTATGTATGGGCAACCTGATCGATTTGTCCCAGATATTTGCCGGTATCCCATTCGTAAATATCCAACTTTGAGCCCTCGATATGATCGGCTCCCGGTGTGTAATAGAGTTCTCCATAAAGAACGTGAGCATCAGCCGCATATGTAATCATTGTAGAGCCATCCGTAGATGCACCTTTTGTAATTAAAAAATTTGTACAGGCATTCGTCTGAACAGTGCTAAAAAATAAAAGCACAATCACTGCAAAAATACTTCTTCTCATGAATTAACCTTCCTCGCTGATTTACTGATAATTTTAAATTATATTATGTTATTATAATCAATTATTGAAAAAAAGACAACCTGTTTATTGATTTGCTATCATGAATCGCACCCCGATGCTGTAGTATCCAGTTATCAATTTTTCTGAACCACATTTTCCAGCCATCGAAAAAACTGCTGTGTAATTTTCTTGCCAGGCGCCTGGTGCCCAACGTTCTCTGTATAAAAAGCCACATTCGCTCCGGCGTCTTTTAATTTTTGAACCAATTGCTGCGTCACTTCAAACGGGCAATTCCTGTCTTCTGTACCATGAAAAATGAAAACCGGCATGCCGTTGAATTTTGTTACATTTTCCAGTTCGAGAAAATTGGGATGATGTCCTTTCAATCCCCAGTTATTTGCCAGATCGGGATGTCCTGAAAAAATCGCCAATGCTTTGAATCGATTCGGATATTCATAATGAGTCCTGTAAACACCGTATCCCCCCATGGAAAATCCCGCCAGCACAATGCGAGTTGTATCGATGGAATAATTTGCGATCACATCGTCGATGGCTTCCTGAATATCCTGCTGCGCGTTATCGATTGAATAGCAAGTGGAAGTGCCCCTGCCATATGGCGCCAGTTCGATGAAATTTCCCGGTGATCGCTTTTTATATGCCAGTACTTTCTGATCATCTTCGCCACTGCCATGCAGGTAGACGAATAATGGGTATTTTTTTACAGGATCAAAATCTTTCGGGATTTTGACCGAGTATGGCTGTAAACTGTTGTCAATTTTCGAACGATATGCCCTTCGGAAAATCCCGGTTTTATACGCCAGCAAATCCTCGCCATTCGCTGCCATATCCCGGATGTCCAGGAATTCCATTATATTCGACCGTATTTCGGGACAGGTGTCATAAATCTTCAGCGCAGTCAGGTTCGTATAAATGTGTTGCAGTTTGTAAGTCAATGTTGTCAGGCTGCCGGGAGAAATGCGCGATTCAAGACTATCCAAATCCTGCGCCAGTGCATAAAAATCGAATTCAGGTAAAATTGTAAGCCCGAATGTCCCGCCAGCATTGCAAGCGCCACTTATCCATTTACACAAATAATCGCCGGGAGTCAATTTTGATATGTTGAGAATAATTTCCTGCGTCACCAGCCCGCTTTCACAATATACTGCAATTTTTTGGACGTATCGCTTTCTTTCCTGTGTGGAAGTAAGTGCCATCTCTACTGTATCCTGAAACGCAGAATCGGCTAATGACGCATAAAGAAGTCTCAGGCTATCTGCATCAGTCAGGTGGTTTCGTCCGGCAATTAAATAACTCTGTCGCTTTTCCCCGTTCTGTGGTTTCTTGAAATTCAGCCGTAAATAACGACGCTTTTGCTGTTCACTACCGATATATTCGTCCAGCATTACAAAGTGGTAGTTCTTCCCGTTTTCCGGCATCGCTTTCACAAAAGTCAGGTTGAAACCAATGCTTTCCGATAACCAGGGATGATAGGGGTAAACGTCCTCCCACGGCAGTAACAGCTCGAAACCAATTTTGCCACCGGTATTATTTACCTCGAATTGCGCTTTTGTTAGCCGCTTGAATGACAGATCGATATTGCGGTACCAGATCATTTTTCGCTGCCATTCACGATTGCGCTGCGCTTGCGGTGAGAATCCCATCACATAGAATTCATCTGTGGGTTTATCATCCGGGCGGGGAACAGCCAGCACCAGGATAAATCCATCTCCGTTCTGATAGCCGCGATCTCTGCATATAAAGCTATCAGCTTCGACTTCAATATAAAGATACAAAAATGAGGCGCCGTATGCAATGCAATATTCTTTGTTTATCAGGGGATTCTTCGGATCGGATTTCCAGATTTCGGTGAATGTACATCGTGGAAGCTTTTGCAGGGATCGATCCAGCATGCCATCGATAACTGGGGCTTCCGGCAGAAAT
>WJJN01000632.1 GCA_014729735.1 Candidatus Zhuqueibacterota bacterium | reverse complement strand
TCGCTGACATCGAACGGATTGTCTTTGAGCGGCAGTTTTTCAAAATTGGTGAACTGCTGATAATTGAAGCCGCAGGCTTCTCGCAGCACCGCGGGCATTCGCTCAGTGCGCACCTGTACATTCTCATCGCAAAATCCGCTTTTAAAATAGAGAAGCAGAGAGCCGCCGTTTCGTGCAAATTCAATCAATTTTTCCAGTTCCTGGTCAGAAGCGACATACAGCGGCGGTACAATGATCACCTTGTATTTTGAAAAATCGGAAACCGTGTGATCCGCAAAATCGCATTCGATATTTGCCCTGTACAGGATGTCGTACAACTGGTGCACAATATCATTATAATTCATGGAATAGGAAAACGGGAACTCGCGGAGTGCGGTTAAACTTTCATTACTGAAATAAATGGCAACCCGGTTACGCTTTTTTAAACTGATCAGATCTTTGCTGTATTTTTTGAATTCGGCAGCGATCTGTTGGGCTTCATAATATGTTGGATTCGGCTCCAGATCGTGGGAGAGCAGCCCTTTCCAGTACGTCTCGGCGCTGTTGTGAATCGAATGCCAGTGCCAGTATGCGACCATATTCGCGCCGGATGCGATATGGCTGTAAGCCTGCAATCGAAGCTGACCCGGATAGTGCAATCGCTGCGAGGCTGAATTGAGAATGCTCTGTGCCGAGGTTTCGATCACGAAATAATTATCCTGTTTCATCGACCGGGCGAGGTCGCCTGCCAGCGCGATTTTCATGCCGTCGAGATCATCCTGCGTTTTGTGATAAATATCGATGCCGGCGACATCCAGTGGCTGACTCGCTTCGAAGTGATCCACGTCCGGCTGGATGGCGTAACTGCCGCTGCGCCAGCTCAGGTCGAAATTGTGGGTAATAAATTGATGCGGTAATTTGTATTCATTGACAATCGCCACCTGCCACGCCAGAAAATCAGTGACCAGCATGCGCTGAAATTTGCTGAATTCACTGTTCAGACTGCCATTAATCGATCCCATGGTCGAAGGCATATCTTCCCAGGCATTGACCGAATTGCTCCAGTAATGAAAACCAAAGGCTTTGTTCATTTCTTCGGGCGTGCTGAATTTTGTCTTGAGATGTTGCAAAAACTGCTTCTGCACATTTTCGCCTTCGGTGTGATAATGCTTGGTTTCATTGTCCACCTGAAAACCGATTACCGCGGGATTCCGGTAAGTGTGTTCGATCAGTTTTCGGATTATCCGCTCCGCATAATAGCGATATGTCGGATGCGAGATATCCATATTCTGCCGTGAACCATACCGCGCTCTGCCGTCCTTTCTGTCTGCCAGAATTTCGGGATACCTCTTTGCCAGCCACGTGGGAATGGCATACGTCGGCGTGCCGATGATTACCTTTATCCCGTGCCTGTGCATCACCTCCAGAATGCGATCCACGTGATCGAAATTGAACACGCCATCCTGTCGTTCGTGGTAGCCCCAGGTGGATTCGCAAATGCGCACCATATTGATGCCGCATTCCTTCATCATTCGTGCATCTTCTTCGAGGCGTTCGTAGGGCATGTATTCATAATAATATGCTACGCCGTAAAGAATTTCTTTCATGTTTGAGGGTGAGAATTCTTTGCTGGATACGGAATTAACAATTAAAAAAGAAAACAGAATTAATAATGTGTACCAATTATTAACACGTGGGTAATTGATCATCTTTATCTCCGATAAACTATTGAATTGCCCGATAATCTACCTCATCTCTAATCCCGTTTATCGTTTGACTTATCAGGTCGAATATCTCAGTTCAAATCTTCTTCTCAAAAATAGTATATGTTTTCGAGGAATTAGCGCCAATTAAATCTATTAATTTTATGACATTATAATTATCTTCCAGAACCCAGCCGGCATCACAATACTCATAGCCTTTCTGTTCGGCATATTTCTGCTGATGCCATAACATCAAAGCGGAGAGTCCTAAGTTTCGAAATTCTTTTTTTACACCCATATAACCCAGCCGAAATCCTTTGACCCGGTTTTTCGTCAATAACATTTTTGCGGCGCGTAGCAGCTCACAGCGTCGACAGAAACCAAAAGGCTCCATTCGTTCAGTAGCATTGGGAACACCACCGAAAAAGCCCGCAGGGTGATCGTCGATATATATAAAAATAAAAAGCCCTTTATCGATTATCAGTTGCATGTCATCGATGATTGATTCAAATTCGGATTTCTCGAATGGCACAAAACCAAAATTCTCGCTCCACGCTTCATTATAAATTTCCAGCATCTCTTTTTTGCGAACATCAAGCGGTCGTTCGCCCCAGGTTTCGACTTTGACATTAAATTTCTTTTGCAGATTCAAAGCGATTTTTTCGAGTTTATCCCCGACTTCCACATCAACGGGGACTTCCCACGAAAGGACTCGTTTCACCGGCTCTAAGCCGGAAGTTTCGAGTAGTTGCTGATAATACGGTTTATTATAATGATAATAGATCACAGGACGTGTGTCGAATCCATCCGTCAGAAGCCCGGGGGTGGCTTCATTTACAGGTAAGTTTTGGGGACCGCGAATTGTGTCCATATTCCGGGATTTCAGCCATTCCGAAGCCGCATCGATCAATGCGGTTGTCACAGCCGGATCTTCGATAGATTCGAATTGTCCGAAAAAACCGACTTTGTCATTCCAATGCGCGTTATGCCGCGGGTTGACAAACACGTTGCAGCGACCGACAACTTCGCCGTTCTGCTGCGCCAGAAAGAAGCGCATATCCGCATATTGCATGAATTTATTTTGCGGTTCAAAAAAGCCGGTCATTCCGATCAATTTGAATCCAAGATATTCATAATCCAGTAATGGAATGTAGCGCTTCTCGTTTTCATAATGTCTCCAGTGAAAGTCGACGAATTTTTTGAGCAGTTTTTTATCTTTTGTAGTCTGGTTTGAAAAAGAAATGATCTTGACAGAATTTTTCTGAGGCGTGAATTTGGGTGAATCCATTTTTTCCCTCCCACTTTCTTTAAATACTATCAACGACTAATGCATTTTCAATGCGCCCATTCACCTCCCCGCCAGTTTCCAGATATACTTTTACAACGATATCATTACTATCAACCTTGATATCGCCATTTACTATAGATCCGTTAGAGACACGGATTTCGAGCTGTCGTTTATTGTCCGAAGAACCCGTTGGCTTCTTGACGATAATATCACCGTTGACCACGCTGCTTTCTTTGAGCACGATATCACCGTTAAAGGTGGAAATATCTTTTCGAACTGTGGTTTCCTGTAGCTCAATTTTGCCATTGATTGTTCCAATTCCTCGATTTATAATGACATTATTCAGGCAACTGATATCCCCATTCACAGATTCCAGACTACCTTCCACGTGCACGTTTTCATTGATATCCATCGAGCCGTTTACTGTTTTAAGGTCTGTCACTCGTGAATTTTTACCAACGGAGATCCTGCCATTCACAGTACGGCAATCACCCAATACTTCGCAACTGTTCCCGATGCTGATGTTTCCATTCACAGTATTGAGACTGCGACTCACTTTTTCGCCGTCACGAATCTCAATTGATTTATTGACGCTGACATTACACGAAATCAAAAAACATAGTATCAACAGAAGTATAAAGAAAGCATTTGCTTTTTTCATCACATTACCCCTCTTTTGACTTCATTTGGATTTATGGAGTTGTACCAATATAAAGAATTCAAAATATTAAATCAAG
>WJJN01000008.1 GCA_014729735.1 Candidatus Zhuqueibacterota bacterium | reverse complement strand
CGTAAAAGGACTCGTATTTACATGTCGCGGATTTTCTCTCATGGAACGCACACCTTCCAGATCAAAGGTCTGTCCGTCCAGAATGTAGTCTGTCAGTCCTTCCTCCAGCATCTGCACCAGATACTGGGTGCTTCCCCCGCGAACGAACCGGGCTTTGATTCCCTGCTCCTTCATCATTTCTTTCAAAAATAGTGCAAAAGATAATGAAGTTCCGCCGGCTCCTGCCTGAAAAGAAAATCCGTCTCGCAAAATGCCGGCTTCACGAACGAACTTTGCGGTCATTTCAGCGATAAGCAAACGATCCGGACTTTTCGTTATTTGCGTCGTTCCGGACACGATTTTACTCGGCTCTCCGATCTTGTCCATCACCACCACATGATCCACGTAATTGCCCTGAATTTGCCACGGAATGCACGGAAAATCGATCAGGTTATCTGTCACAATAATGACTTTATCCGCATACTGAGAATCTGCCAGCGCAAATCCTAAAAGACCACAAGCAGATTCGCCAGTCAATCCGTTTGCATTTCCGAAGTAATCAGCAGTAGGCGCAGCAATCACGGCAATATCGATATGCACTTCGCCGTCCTGCACTGCCTGATATCTGCCGCCATGAGAACGCAGCACTCCCAATCCACGCATTTTTCCGGTAGAACAATAATCTCCCAGCGGTCCGTTCATCGAGCCTTCAATGTGATGCACCACACCGTTTTCCAGATGATCGATGATCGGCGCATGACACGGAAAAGAAGCACTTGGGAACCACATTAAGTCTTTGACGCCAATTTCAGCCGCGATATCGAAAATCTGATTGGCAACCAGATCGCCGTTCCGAAAATGATGATGTGTGGAAATTGTCATCCCGTCTTTAATTCCGGCTTTGATGAGCGCGGTTTTCAAATCGGGCAGCACTTTATTTCCATCAGCCGGATAATCGGCACATGTTGCCAGCGGCGGCGCAGCTTTTCTGCCTGCCGGACGGTACTTTCCGACTCCCATGTACGGGATCGCCTGCCTGCCGTTTACTTCCGCCGGAACCGAACGACCGGCAGCGTTCTGTTTCATCTCAATTTTTCCTGCCATATTATTCCTCTCCTTCCCGCCAGTTCTCGGCTAATTTATTCACAGATATTGCTAATTTCACGGTGTGCAGTGCGCGTTTCACAACTGGCGGATCGATCATTTTGCTTCCCAGCGAAACGACGCCCAATCCCTCTGCTTCTGCTTTTTCAAACGCAAGCACGATTTTTTTCGCTTTTTCGATTTCTTCATCCGAAGGCGCAAATGCATCATGAATCGGCTGGATCTGCCGCGGATGAATGCACCCTTTTCCATCAAATCCCAGCGATTTGGCTTCGAGAACGCTCTGCTTCAATCCTTCCATATCCGCGACATCTGAAAATACCGTGTCGATGGGCTGAACCCGTGCCGCACGCGCAGCATTGACGATCATCGAACGCGCCCACAGGCTTTCCCTGCCCTCGACAGTGCGCTGTGTTCCGATATCTGCTGTATAATCTTCCAGACCGATCGTCAGTGCAATCACATTTTTCGAAGCCGTGGCAATCTGATATGCATTCAAAATTCCGAGAGCACTTTCAACGATCGGCATATAGAAAACGGGCTTTTTGATCCCATTTTCATTTATAATTTTTCGAACCTCATGATCGACCTGCTGCACCTGTTCCGCATGTTCGCATTTTGGGATCAGAATGACGTGCACATTTTGTGGTACGATAAACTGTAAGTCATCCAATCCTTTTGGCAGTTGATTGATGCGCACCATGCGCTCTGCTTCATAAAAATTGACCTGCCGTAACGCATTGCGGACAAGGATCGCGGCAACGTCCTTTTCCGCCGGCGCCACGCTGTCTTCCAGATCGAGAATCACGCCATCCGGTTTATGAATACCGGCATTGACCATGAATTTCGGACTATTTCCCGGCAAATAGAGCCGAGAACGCCGGAATCTTTCGCGGGTTGATTCATAGCGGGAGAAATTTTTCATCTCCGGTAAATATTCTCTATCGAGGTCTGGTTTTAATCTTCGGATTGCCGCTTCCATGCGCGCCATCAATACGAATGGCAAAGCACCGGCATCTTCGATCACCACATCTGCGTGTGCTATATCAAAAAATTCACACTCTTCCTTTGCCAATTCCCTGATGGAATCTCCGAACATGGATTCAACCCTGCTGTTCACATTTATTGAGACCCCGCCCTCATTTTTCAGAGTAATTTCCACCCAGCAGTCAGATCGTACATCTGCTCCGCGCATCCCGGCTTGGGCAGTCGTTTTCATGAGAAAACCTCCTACATAAAATTAGTTATGTATTGCCTATCAAAAAGGCTCTGACCAAATAGAATCAGAGCCTTTTAAATTCAAACATCATTTTCGTGCATCAATCGAACCGATTGCTTTGTGCTTCCACGACAGCAATAGCCGTCATATTGACGATGTCGTTCACCTCACAACCACGCTGCAGAACGTGCACGGATTTATGCAATCCCATCAGGATCGGACCGATTGCTTCCGAGCCGCCGAGATGTATCAGCAGCTTATAAGCAATGTTACCTGCTTCCAGATCAGGGAAAATAAGCACATTTGCGCCGCCCTTCAAAGTAGAGAACGGAAAGTCTTCCTCGATAATTTTGGGAACGACTGCTGTATCGGCGTGCATTTCACCATCGATCATTAATTCCGGATTTTTCTGCTTGACGATTTCAGTTGCACGCTTCACTTTTAATGAAACAGGGTGTTCAACACTGCCGAAATTCGAAAATGATAGCATTGCAATACGGGGGGTAATATCGAACCTTTTTGCTGTTTCTGCAGTGAGCAGGGCAATTTCAGCCAGCTCTTCGGCAGTGGGATCAATATTAACTGTTGTATCGGCGCAGCATATCAGTTTGTTCTTGAATATCAGAATGAACATACCCGCGACGCGGGACACATCGGGTCGTAATCGAACGATGCGAAGTGAGGGGCGGATCATATCCGGATAATTCATCGTAATACCGCCGATAACACAATCCGCATCTCCGACATGTGCCATCATCGGTGCATAGAATCGCTCCATCGACATCAAACTTTGTACCTCCGGCATCGTGAGCCCTTTACGATGGCGCATTCGATAAAATTCTTCGCAGTACGCATCAAATTTCGTCGATTCTGCAGGCTGGATTATCTCCACATCATCCAGTTCGAGCTGTAATTCTTTAATCCGCTGCTCAATGATGTGCCGGCGACCCAATAGTACCGGTTTTGCAATTTTTTCATTTAGAACAATATTTGCAGCTCGGAGAATTTTCGGATGCTCTCCTTCGGGATATACGACTTTCTGCGGATCTCGTTGTGCTTTATTGATGACGATCCGCATCAGCTCCCTCGATTTGCCGAGCCGGGCTTCGAGTACTTCCTTGTATTTTTCAAGGTCTAACTCGACCTGTGCCACACCTGTATCCATAGCGGCTTTTGCTACTGCCGGTGCTTCCCACAGCAGTACCCGCGGATCGAACGGTTTCGGGATAATATATTCCGCACCGAACGATAGCCGGTCAACGCCGTATGCCTTACACACCGAATCGGGCACATCTTCTTTTGCCAGAGATGCAAGGGCATGAGATGCAGCGATTTTCATTTCATCGTTGATTGCACGAGCACGAACGTCCAATGCTCCGCGAAAGATAAATGGGAAGCCAAGCACGTTGTTCACCTGGTTCGGATAGTCCGAGCGACCGGTCGCCATAATGACATCGGAACGGGCGGCTTTGGCATCACCGTACGTGATTTCCGGGTCAGGATTTGCCATCGCGAAAATAATCGGTTTATCCGCCATGGAACGAACCATGTCCTGGGTCACGCAATCTTTGACAGATACACCGCAAAATACATCGGAACCCTTCATCGCTTCTTCGAGCGTTCTCAATTTCGTATCAACGGCATATTTTTCTTTGTAAGGATTCATGCCGGCTGTGCGCCCCTTGTAAATAACACCCTTGGAATCGCACATGATAATATTTTCCTTGCGAACACCGAGCAGTACATAGAGATCGGCACACGCGATACCTGCAGCACCTGCGCCGTTAATCACGACCTTAACATCCCCGATCTTCTTGTTTACTAATTCACATGCATTTATCAGTGCGGCACCGGAAATAATTGCCGTGCCGTGTTGATCGTCATGAAAAATCGGAATATTGGTCGTTTTCTTCAGCGTTTCCTCAATTTCAAAGCATTCCGGTGCTTTAATATCTTCCAGGTTCACACCACCGAATGTCGGTTCCATCAACTGAACCGCTTTAATAACCTCTTTCGGGTCTTTTGTATTTAATTCGATATCAAAAACATCGATATCCGCGAAACGTTTGAACAGAACTCCTTTTCCTTCCATCACCGGCTTACCGGCGAGTGCTCCGATATCTCCCAAACCAAGTACAGCCGTTCCATTGGATACGACAGCAACGAGATTCCCTTTTGCCGTATAGGTATATGCATCTTCCGGATTCTTTTCAATTCGCAGGCAGGGCTCGGCAACACCTGGTGTGTAAGCCATAGAAAGATCCCGTTGAGTTGAACAGGGTTTCGTCGGAACAACCTCTACCTTGCCCTTTCTTTCGCGGCTATGATATTCTAATGATAGTTCTTTAAAATCCATAAATTTGTGGGTCCGTATCAAAAGTCAAAATTGATATGATACATTCCCAACAACTCACCTCCTTCAGGCACAATAAATTAATTTTTTGATTATTCGATTCATTTTAAAAATCAATCGAGTGAATTAAATGAAGATAAACGAGCTAATTTTTATTTTTTTTGTTCCAGTTTTTTTCGGGTATATTCCAGTAAGCCACCGGCTTCCCGAATGGCTAATATTTCTTCCGGTAGTGTTGGAAATGTATATGTTTTTCCGGCAATGATAATCTCACCCTGATCAAGATTCAGTTCAACATCATCTCCCTCGCGATATGCATCCACCGCCTGTGGGCATTCGATTAATAACAGACCTTGATTAATTGCAGCGCGGTAAAATATACGGGCATAGCTTTTGGCGATCACCGCATCGATGCCCACGGCGCGCAATCCCAGTGCCGGCTGTTCCCGTGAACTGCCGCAACCGAAATTCTTGCCAGCTAAAATAAGATCACCGGATTTCACGTTATTCGCAAAATCCGGATCAAGGTCTTCCAGCAGATGCGGGATTATTTCATCTGCCGTGCTGCAGGTGTATGTATATTTGCCCGGGAAAAGCATATCGGTATTGATATCATTCCCGTATTTCCAAACGCGATTAGTTTCAGACATCTTTACCTCTTAATCAACATTGTTTCGTTATAACTCACTTCGCGGATCTGTTATTTTACCGTATAAAGCGGACACTGCAACAGTTTCGGGACTTGCAAGATAAATTTCCGCGTCCTTACATCCCATTCTGCCTTTGAAATTGCGGTTTGCTGTGGACAGACACACTTCACCTGGCGCCAATACGCCCTGGTGCGCCCCGAGGCAGGGTCCGCAGCCGGTAGGTAAAACAATTGCGCCGGCTTCGCTCAAGGTTTCGATATAACCTCTGCGAATCGCTTCGTTGAAGATCGAACGGGAAGCAGGCAATACGATAAATCGCAAAGATGGTGTTATTTTTTTGCCCTTCAAAATGCTTGCAGCGACTTCAAAATCCCGCAGACGACCATTTGTGCAGGTTCCCAAAAAGCACTGCTGGATTTCCGTGCCCAACACCTCTGTAACACTCGCAACGTTGTCTACTGTATGCGGCTTTGAAACCACTGGACTTATTTTCGAAAGATCGTATTCAAATTCCTTAAGATAGTTAGCATCCGGATCTGACCATATATTTTCGTAGCTTGTATATTCAACACCGATTGAATTCAGATAATTCGCTGCCAGATCATCCACCGGGAAAATCGCTATTTTAGCGCCCATTTCCACTCCCATGTTAGAAATGGTAATGCGGTCATCAAGGGATAATTTATCAAGTTCACCATGAAATTCCACTGAGCAATAATTCGCTCCATCTGCCCTGACATCGCCGATGATTTGCAGGATCAGGTCTTTTGCCGATACTCCGGTGGGGAAATCACCACTCAGCGAAATTTTAATGCTCTGCGGCACTTTCAGCCATGTTTCGCCCGTCAGCATTAGCGCTGCGGCTTCTGTCCGGTCGACACCGGTCGAAAACACACCCAGTGCACCATAAGAACAGGTATGGGAATCACTGCCAACTACGATCGTTCCAGGGACTGCATGCCCTTTCTCGATTACAACCTGATGACAAATGCCTTCTCCGGCATCGTAAAAATGTTTTATATTAAATTTTTTAACAAATTCCCTGATTTTCTTATGATTGGTGGCGATCTTTTCATTTGCCGCCGGTACCACATGATCCAGAACAATCACCGATAATTCGGGGCTTGCAACTCCATATTTTTCTAAATCAGATTCTATTTTACCGATAATCGCCGCGGTATTATCATGCGTTAATAAATGTTCGGGTTTCACAGTCACGATCTGACCCGGTTCCACTTCTGCCAGACCTGCCTTTCGGGCAAGTAATTTTTCTGCAAAGGTCTTAGCCATTTTTCCCTCACCTCTTAAAATCGAATGTACTAATCATAAATGTATCTTATTGAATCCTATTGATCGAAACAATCAATAACTGTTTTTAAATAGAGCATCATCATTGCCTTATTTTCATCCCTGATTTCATTTGCATACTCCATATCTTCCATGATCGCCTCAACCACATATCTCAGGACTTCCGGCTGATTGCAGCGAGCGGCAATTGCTGTTACCGAATCGATGAATTCATCACTTTCACGATCGATGCTTTCCCAGAATGCAAAATTCTCATCCTCCATCTCATCCAATTTTTTTTCAGTCACTGTTTTCAGCGGAACATCTCCCTGTAGCATAATTTTCCAAATTACCACACCCATGTAAATAAGCAACTGTCTTTCTGTTTGATTAAATAGATCCTGGCATGCAGTCATTAGATACGATAAAATCACAGGTTGTTCCCCGATCATTTGATCGACGACCTTCGGAAACTCATCCGGCGGCATCAGGCTCATTTCCTGCCACGTTTTCTCGACGATATCCGATGTAATTAATTTCATTCAAACCTCTCCTCCGGGATGCACCACATTATTTATTCGACCCTAATGCATCCAGTTTTTTTTGTAGTTCCTCTGATTTCGAGTAAATATCTTTAAGCCGGTCTCTAATCTTTGATTCAATTTCGAAAGAACGAATTTTTTCTAGAGTTAAAGCAGCCTGATCATGCTGTTGCAATTTAAAATGGCATTCCGCAATTTTATAATAGCATATAATTTCATTATAGTGGTTATTTAGTTTTTCTTGTTGAACAGTACCCAGTATATTCTGATAATACTTTATCGCATTATCATATTGCTGCAGATTAAAATACGTTTTTGCTGCACCCCACAGAAAAAAGCGACTCTGCGGGTATTTACTCAAACCTTTCAAGACCCATTTAAGTGCTTCCGATACGTCTCCGTGATCGATTAATATCCAGACAAGCGCATTTATCGCCGCATATTTTGTATATGTGCCTTTTTCTGCCGCCAGTTTGACCATTTTGATACCCAGCTCCCGCTCATCTTTTATGAGCGGCAACCAGTCGAGATAACGCGTAAACTTGCTCCGCCAGTACTTATACGAACCGATCCCGAGATAAGCGTCGTACATCGTAGAATCAATAGCAATCACTTTGTTCAATTCCGATATGCCAGCAAGTCCCCGTTTAATAGCGGAAACAAACCTATTTTTTTTGCCATCGTAAAATGCGCGGTAGCTCAGCGCCGATCCCAGGTAAAAACGCGCCCATTCATCCTCGTCATTTATGCGAAGCAGCTTTCTCGCCCTGTTTTCGGCTTTATCAAGTGTTAAAATGAACTCATCTTCCCATATATCCGTCTCAAAGTCCATTGATTTCGATTGAAGTGTTGCTGCTAAAAAAAAATAGCCTCGAGGATGTTCCGGTGATTCATTGATAAGGCGGGTGAACGTAGATTCAGCAGAAGCATAATTTTGCCGTATGGATTGGTCGATTCCGTACAATATCAGACTATCCGGTTGAGAAGCACCTACTATACAATTCGTTCCTGACAGGACTAAAAGTAGAAATAATAGATTCATATAAGCTTTAACAATTTATCAGCGGCAAGATCACATCAAACTCGTCAGTCCTTTATTACCAAGGTATTGAATCTAACAATCACTGCGTTTCCTGAGGCATAATTCACAGACGATAAATATGCAATCCGGTCAAAAAATTACAGACTGAATATAAGTAAATTATAGCAGATTGTCAAGCTAAATCAAATTTAAAAATTGTAAAGATTAAATTGAAAAGGCTGCCGTTAAGAACAAAGCAGCCTTTTCCTCAACTCCATACAAATACGGAAATTAGCGCAACAGAGTCATTTTCTTGAAATCCATAAAGGAACCGGCTTTCAAGCTGTATAAATAAACTCCACTGGAAACTTCGTTGCCAAGATTATCTGTTCCGTCCCATGTTATGTCATAGAGTCCCGCAGGCTGTTTCGCACTAACCAACGTTTTCACCTCATGACCTAACATGTTGTAGACTTTAATTTCCACGTGTCGCGATTCCGGTATTTGATAACGAAAATGTGTCGTGGGATTGAATGGATTGGGATAGTTCTGCCCCAGTTTAAATTCTCCGGGTTTAAACGCCTGATCTGCCTCCGCAACTTCGGTGAAGAGATCTGTGCCCAGAACCAGTTCTACTGTTTCGGTCATATCGCCATGCGGAATTTCTACCATGGAATCCGTGATATCAAAAGGCTCGCCAATGTCAAATGTCGCATTGCCGTTTACATCCATAAAGCCGCCGACCAGAAAGCGTCCCATTCGCAATTCATCGAATACAAAATCTCCCGGTTCGGCAAGTATTTCGTGATGATAAGGCGTTAGCGACAAGCCTACAGAGAACAGATGGATTCTGCCACTCAAATCGGAAGGAGCCCTTACTGTTCCGGCAATTGTACTGGTCGATGTCGTGCTGTCCTGTAAAATAAAATCGATGTCAGTAGCCATTTCCGGAGGTTTGATATTGACCAGTTCTTTTGTGTAGAAACCAATCGGCATGTTCAGAACATTTTTTAAATTTTCGAAGTCCATGTTAAGATCGGTGAGCATAATCCCCAGAACACCGAAGTATCCGGCATCCAGATCGGGTATCGAATAATTGAACTGTCCCGGATTCGTTCTTTGTCCGGCAGCAAGACCAAGCCATGTGGGAGAAAGTCCAATAGCTGCTGTTAATACGATAGATCCCCGTTGTTCGCCATCATAAGTTATCGTACCTGAAATTCCTCCTTCGCCGTCAACATCCAGAATAAGGTCCTGTTGCACAGCCTGCTCGTCCTCGACGATAACAGGTTCTGCGATCAATTCATATGGTTCGCCTTTTGCAATGGATGGCAAAGGTTTTAGATTCAGTTTCAAGGGATCGAATGTCTCGTTATCATTCGTATCCAGAAACGCAAACATCAGATATTCTCCAGGTGCCAGATGCTCCACCGTGTAATTCATCGTTCCGGGGAAATCAAGCTTTTTAGTTTTGACTGGAGTGTATGATTTTGCAACGGTATAAATATAAACGCTACCGGTCTCTGTTCCTGCATAGCTAATATTGCCGCTAATCTGACCATTAAATCTTTCGGGATCGAATAATTCGAGATTGATGCCAGTCAGATTCTCATCATTGCCAATGGTGATTTCATCTTGTAAAAAACCGACCGGTTCGCCGATGTCCGGGGTGCTGTTGTCATTCACATCCAAAAATCCGACGATGAAGTATTTGCCCGGCATTAATTCATCCAGCGAATAGCCGGTTTCTCCCTCAGGCGGGCAATAATAAGTAAACGGCGTACCCGTTAATCCGAGAGCATAAATATGCGGCTTCCCTGTTTGATCTCCTGTGTAAATAACCTGCCCGGCGATAGAGCTATTGCCGCGCGGTAATTCGTTCAGATAAACATCTACGCTATCGATAACAACTGAGCCTTCAGTCACAACGACTGGTTTTGGATGTGCTCCCAAAGGTTCCGTAAGCCCGGGTAACCCATCTTCATTGACATCCATAAAAGCACCAACAAAATAGGTACCGCCTTTAAGACTGTCAAACTGAAAAATTCCCGGTCCGGTTTCCAAAGTCTCCAGAGTGAGAATTTCATCCAAATTAAGCTCCAACGTGAGTAATGCCACGCGAACAGGTCCCACGTTATTTCCGTTATAATAAACCTGACCATTGATGACGCTTTCACCGGCGAATAACATTGGGCTGCTAATCAAACACAAAATTGACACCAGTACTACTGTTAAACGTAGGTTCATATTGACCTCCTGAATAATTTCTTTACGAATTTCATCGACTATCAAAATTATCGACGTTGATAAGGTGGTGCTGGTCTTTTCCATGGCTGTCCACGACGAGGCGGCACGTATTTCGCTTCAATACCTGCTTCATCAAATTTTTCGACAATAGGATCCATTATTTCATCTCGGTAATCCACTGCATCACGCGGCGTCACTTTCACCCGCATTTCCGATGCTTGTTTCGATGTAATCACAATCTGATAAATTATATCTCCGTTTTCATCCGATGCAGAAAATTGGCGCGGCTTTGTCTTTAATAAGCCAGCCTGCCTGTCGAACACTTCAATTTTATATCCTAATTGTCTTAAAGCAGAATTAGCAGTCTCCATTGCCTTTTCCTGAGTAAATCTATATTTAAATACATGCGGTTGGGGACCACTGCAGTCAGCCAGGATAATGATGAAAAGCATAATAACAATCCCTGTTAATGTTTTCGCCATTCAACCTCCTTTCTGATATATTTATCAATCTTATCATTCTTTTGCTTGTGCCGGCTGCTTTAAATGCACAATCGTAGCACCCCATCCACCAATTTCCGGAGGTGCATCCTGATAAGATTCGACATGCGGATTTTCTTTCAATTCATTTAAGACGACCCATTTCAGCTTGCTTTTGCCTTTTCCGTGAATAATTCGCAATCGATACAGTTTCAGTTCGAGCGCGTTCTTGATGAATTCATCTACAATTTCCGGAACCTGTTCCGGGAAAAATCCATGCAAATCCAATACTTCCGTGACTATAAAATAATCATCCATAGTTACCTTTGTGTAACACTAATTTATAATACCCTAAACATAGAAAAAATTGTAAACTATGTCAAGTGAAAAGTATCGTGATAATTTAATTTTTTTTAATAATTCAATTTTAAATAGTGCATTTTATCTTTATTTTTTGTAACATATAGTTAACAAAGCTGTAATTTGCTTGACTTTTAAATCGAAAATGCTATATTCTAATTCTACAAACAGGAGGTACCATTTGTTAGTCGGAATAACAGTTGATAAATATAAAGGGCTCAACCCGGCGTCGATTATAAAATTGACAAGAAAAATCGGATTGAAATTTATCGAGATTACGAAATCAGTCTTTGATGATTTACCAAGTGTGCTGGAAGAGCTGGGACATATAAAAACCGGATTTCATTTGCCTAATTACGGCGATAATGGATATGATTTCACCTGCCTCGACCGGGAAGATGAAAGTGACCGACTCATCGAATTAATTAACAAAAATCATAAATCGTTGAATGTACAGTATTGCCTGTCTCATCCGCCTGAATGTCCGGCTGAAGAGAAATCCCGGGATGAGTTAGATTCGATATTATTTGACAAACTGAACAAGTTGGAAACACCGGTAATTATCGAAAATGTTCAGGGACTGAGTGTTCAACAATTTTCCGAGTTTTACAAAAAAGCAGAGCAGGCACTCAAATCGAAATTAATCGGTCAATGTTTCGATGCTCCCCATTATTATGTAAGAGGCGATGATCCGGTAGCTATTCTCAGGAATCACAATGGTCCGCTGCAATGTGTTCATCTTTCGGATTGCAGATCGGGCAGGGATTCACATCTTCCGTTCGACAGCGGCGGTGAGTTACCAATACCGGAGATTCTCGAGATTTTAAAAGAGCGAAATTATGATAATTTCATAAATCTCGAATTATTGCCGAGGAGCGCATCCGACATCGGAGCCGTTATAAAAAGCTATCTGACCATACTTAAAACATTTAATAGATTGGATTATTATCGAACAAAATTCAGACTTCTAATTTATGCACCTGTTTTGAAAAGAAAGATTAAATAATTATGTGCGACGCACGCCTTCAATTTTTTTACCTGATTTTTCAAGAAAAATATTAAATTGCTTCAGAACAATTTTACGCTTTTCCAGAACATCGTTTTTATCATCACCCACAACAACGAAAACGTAGGCAGTGCCATCCAGCTCAAAAGTCAATTTTCCGGGAATAAATCCCTCCCTGTTCACCATACGTACATTCGATCCACTTGCATTCGAGCCTGTAAACGAGGCGCCGGGATAAACATAAATGCCTGTCCATACCGGATAGTCATCTTCCTCTTTTCGCGCCGTATGAGAGCGTTTGGCAATAAACAACACATTTTCATCTTCCTTCCAATGATTGATGAAATTCTTGGATGTGCCGTCTTCGGAAATTTGAGGACTCACAGCCAGCGGCAGCTTTTCCGTCGAAGTTAGCTTAACGACCAGCACTGGCAGCGAATCGCTTAGCGAAACTTCTTCTTCCAGCGGAATATCGGAATATTTACGCACAAGCTTATTCGGATAAAGATAAATTTCCGCGTTCGATCGGCTGATGGGTCGTCCCTTTACTTCTAAAACATAATCTTCCAGAAACTCATGTGTCTGCACATTAAACCCCTGAAATGAGGAGGTATTTTTACTGCTAGTCTCTGCAAAATAAAATGTGGAATTAAAATTCGTCAACATAAAACTCCGGCTTTGCCCCTTGGGGATAATAACCACATTCTTTTTCTTTTGATCGCTGGCAAAACTGTTCAATAATATACCGGCACAAACGATGATGAATATGTTCGATATCAATCCTTTCAATTTTTCGTTCACCTCCATTTAAAAAAATAAAGTTCTTCAAAGTACTATGTAAATATACGATTTTTCGGGTTGCAATTCCAGCACTATTTTGTTGCTACTCACTTTTTTGATATTTTGCCTGACACCTGTGATCAATTCATCAAAATAGATCTTTCTGTTTTTGAACTTTACTTCCTTTAGCAGCAACTGGCAGTCAAGTCGCTTATCGACCATATTTAAAACAATTAGAAATGTATTTTGTTCATTTCGCCTTAAATAGGCATAGACCTGTTCTTCCTGATTTGTCGGCACTTTGATCATTTCGCCGGTTCGCAACGCCGGATATTTGCGTCGAAGCTGAATAAGTTTTTTAGTGAAATTAAAATAATCTCCACTGGTTTTACTCCAATCCATCTCCGGGAGTCTATCGCGGGCGCCATACTCCTGTCCGTACAGTATCAGCGGAGTACCCGGAATCGTGAACAACAGCGTTGCCGCGAGCTTTGTCTGCGCAATGCTGAACTGGCTGATGAAACGCTCCATATCATGATTTTCCAGATACCGCAAATTCTGCGTATTCGGCGGATAGTTCAATTCCGTTTTATTCAATCCGTATTCGATGGCTGTAATTGGCTTGCGCCGGCTCATCACGTCCAACAGGTTTCCATAGAAATCGGTATCATAGGACATATCGAATTCATCATCGTGATAATCAGGTGACCGCGGCAACGTCTCGTTCAGTAGCAAAAATTCCGGATTCAGTTTCTTAATGTGCCGGCGAAATAGTTTCCAGAAATCATGCGGTACGCCCCAGGCAACATCGCAACGGTAACCGTCGGCACCAAGCTCCAGCCAGTACTCTGCAACATCGAACATATACTTTCGCACATTCGGATTATCGAAATTCAAATTCGGCAGCCGGTCCCAGTCATTATAAAACTCATATTGATAAAAAACACGACTGTTATCTTCGGGATACCAGTTATACCAGTCCCGGAAAGCTGAAAATTTATTTTGAAACGCCGACAAAAAGAACGGATGTTGATCCGATGTGTGATTTCCGATATAATCAAGAATAACCCGAATGCCTGAATTATGCGCCTTCTCGATAAGCTCCTTTAAATCCGCTTCGGTTCCGTATTCTGGATCTACCTGATAGAAGTCAGTTGGACCGTACTTGTTTTCCGTTGGGCTCCTAAAAACAGGCATCAGCCAGATGCAGTTAATCCCCAGGCTTTTCAAATATTGAAGCTTCGATACAACTCCTTTGAGCGTTCCCTCTTGTGTAAATCGCTTCACAAAAATTTCATAAATGATCGCATCGTTTGCCCATGCAGGTGATTCGCTGAAATCCTGAATTTTTACCTTGCGGTCTTTCACTTTCAGGACAATCGTTTTCTGAGAGCTGCTGCCGAAACTATCACTGGCGATAAGATAATAATAGTATCCGCCTTCTTTTCGCGGAATTGGAATTTCCAGCTTTAAATCTCCCTGCAAATCGAACCGCTCCGGATTGTTGATATCCTGATACCAGTAGAAATTCAGCTTTTTGCCGGTTTTACTGTAACTTTCCGATGCATCGAACAGCATCTTCCCCGGTCGAAAAGAGGCGTTCACCTCGATAAACGGTGCAAGATTGAGTGTCACATCTTTAATTGAATTATAGCCGCTCCAGCCGTCCATGACTTTCTTCGGCTCCAGCGGATCAGCCATCCAGTGCTGATTGTTAACGAAATACTTATATTCATACTGACCCGGATCGAGATCTACCCAGGCTGTCCATACACCGTCATTATCATAATCAGTCATACGGTTCCCGGTTGTCGACCAGTTATTAAATTCACCAACTACATAGACGCAATCTACCTGACTTTCATACATTCGCATATATGTCGAATCCGGAAAACGAAACTCCGTCGGATAATTGCGACGAACGAATGCGTACACATCCATCGTGTCTTCAACGCTTTTTTCATATCCGGCTTCTATTTTCAAACCGAATACAAATCGTCCCACTTTATCCGGCTTAAAATTCGGAAACGGCGTGTCCGAATTTTTAATCTTGCTTTTGCTGCCTTCTGGTTTTGATATTATCCGCCAGTCATAATTCGTTATCGGGTCAATATCAGGATCGTAATAAGTTCCTGTATTTAAAGTCACATTCTCACCGACGCCAGCAATTATTGTATATCCCGCTTCGACAAGTGGCGGGTCGTCGTTTTCATTCACAATCACAATCCGGGAGACCTGTCGCGCATTGTTTCCTTTTGAATCCACTGCATTTATTTTGATAGACCGAACTCCATCGTCGACGTTTGCAGTATATCCCCGTAATGTATTTCTTTGTGCAAAATATTCCACTTTCAGCGGAATGTTATCCAGCAAAATAGCAGACTCGGAGGCGCTTAAATCGTTTTTTTCGATACCGCTCCAGTATTCAGCATTGATTCGGAACGAATTTTCATGCAAAATTTCACCAGTTTCCGGTTCCAGGTCTTTTAATTCCGGTGTTCCCGGTGTTTCCACGAATAGTATCGAATTACTATTAGTACCGCCCCAATGCGGATTTGCCGGATCCTTGATCCAGTTCATACCATTGATTACAAATCGGTATTCATATCTGCCAGGCTCCAACGAAAGCCTAGTTTCCCAAATATCTTTTTCACTGGAATAAATCAGAGGATTTTCTGTTGTCGACCAGTTATTGAAATCTCCAGCGACATGTACCGTGCTTGTTTCAAACGGCGCCTTCAGAGTTAATACTATCGGATATTTTTCTGCCGCATAAAGAACTCCCCCTACTAAAATAAATAGTAAAGTAATTTTTACACAAAATTTCATTCAATCTAATTCCTGTCGTTTAGCCTGTTTTTTTTAAGATAATATCTGATTCATCTTACAACAATTATGCCATTAGTTTAATTATGAATATCAATCCTGTTAATTACAAATTAAATCGTAATTTAAAGATTTTTCCAATTTCGAAGCAGTCATTCACATGAAAAAACTTCTTGAAATTGACAAAATATTTTTTAAATTATTAGCCTGTTTATTTCATTAAAAATTTGGTGAAAAATATGAATTCGATTAAAAAAATCTTTGCGATAGTATTATTAGCAATCATGCTATTGTTAACATGCAGAAGTTCTCAATATCAACCGTCGCCTCCGGAAACAGCTCACATAAAACCGGGCATCGAAGTACTGCTGGATTCACAGCGCAATCTTGCAGCGAATAAACGCGTCGGATTAATTACGAATGCTACTGGAATTACCAGTGATTTCACGACAACCATCGATGCGCTGTTCCAGGCGCCAGACATCGAACTGGTTGCATTATTCGGTCCTGAACACGGCGTACGCGGAGATATCCCGGCTGGTGATGTTGTTCCTCAGTACACCGATCCGGTGACCGGTGTTCCGGTTTACAGTCTCTACGGACAAACTCGTGAGCCAACTCCGGAGATGCTCGAGAATCTCGATATATTGATGTACGATATTCAGGACATCGGCTCACGCGGATACACCTACATATACACAATGGCGTACGCAATGGAAGCCGCCGAGGAAAACGATATTCCGTTCATCGTGCTGGACCGTCCCAATCCTCTTGGCGGAAATCGCGTCGAAGGCAATGTTCTCGAACCTGAATTCAGCTCGTTTATCGGGCTTTATCCAATTCCGTATGTTTACGGGATGACCGTCGGCGAATTGGCAAAGTTGTTTAACACCGAGTTCGATATTAACTGCAATCTGACCGTCGTTCCGATGGAAGGCTGGGAACGGGACATGCTTTATGATGACACCGGACTGCCGTGGGTTCCCACATCGCCGCATGTACCGCATTCGTCGACGCCTATTTTTGTTGCTGCTACTGGCTGTATCGGAGAACTGAATACTGTCTCCATCGGTGTTGGCTACACATCACCTTTCGAGCTGATCGGTGCGCCCTGGATAAATGAAAATGAATATGCAAAAGAATTAAACGACAAAAAGCTGCCAGGTGTTCATTTCAGACCAATGACTTTCAAACCGTTCTATTTCCATTTTACAAATGAACTATGCAGAGGAATTCAGATTCATATCACAGATAAAGATATATTTTCACCGTCTCGCACCCAGTTATATCTGTTGAGCACGCTTTATAATTTGCATCCGGATAACGATATTTTCGACACCCCCCGGATCAGCAGCTTCGATAAAGCATACGGCACGGATCAGGTGCGAGAAGCCATCGTAAATGGTATCCCTGTTGAAAACATTTTATCATCCTGGAATGTGGACCTGGATAAATTTAACATAATCCGCTCGAAGTATTTAATCTATCCTTAATTTTTAACAGAGGAGTCTTGTATATTGATACCAAAATCATTATTCTTCACAAAGGGGTGTGGCAAACACCGGGACAAATTACAAAGTTTTGAATTAGCCTTGCGGGATGCAGCCATCGAGAAATGTAATCTCGTATCTGTTTCCAGCATTTTCCCGCCGAAATGCAAAATCATTTCCCGGGCAAAAGGTGAAGAGGAATTAAAAGCCGGACAAATTACATACACCGTATTAGCGAAAACCGAATGCAATGAACCCAACCGGTTGATCGTTGCATCCATCGGTCTCGCAGTGCCGGCAGACCGCTCCGGTTACGGCTATCTTTCGGAGCATCATGCTTTTGGAGAAACATCTTCAAAAGCCGGTGACTATGCCGAAGATCTTGCAGCAACAATGCTGGCAACCACGCAGGGCATCGAGTTCGATCCGGAAACAGCGTGGGATGAGCGCAAACAGGTGTATAAAGCCTCCGGTAAAGTGTATCGCACATCGAATATAACGCAATCAGCAAGAGGAGACAAAAACGGCTTGTGGACGACGGTGATCGCCGCTGCTGTTTTTGTGGATATGGAAAAATATGAATAAATATTTAGTAAAACCGCGCATCCAACCGGCGCAGATTAAAAAAGATGCGTCGGTTTCGGACCTTGTGAAATTATATAATGCCTCAGGTTCTTTTCAGGGCGGGCGTCTGGGAGAAGCAGCGCTCCTGTATAAGAAAATGATCGAGGAAAACACGTCGATCTGCGTTACTCTTTCCGGCGCAATGACTCCGGCAGGAATGGGAGGCATCATCATCACGCTGCTCGAGCACGGATTTGTAGACATGATTATCAGCACCGGCGCGAATTTGTATCATGATATGCATTTCGCATTGGATTTGCCCGTACATCAGGGTGATTTTCATGTAGATGATATCAAGTTGTTCGAATCTGGCATCGAGCGGATCTATGACATTTTCATCACCGAAAATTTGCTGCTGAAGACAGATGATTACATCCAACAGTCATTAATGGACTTTCCGGACGAGCAGCCGGTATCCACTGCCCGGGTGCATCATCACCTCGGCAGAAAGCTTCTTGAAAATTCGCACACGCCGCAGAAATCGATTCTGGCTATTGCCGCGAAACATAACGTTCCGGTTTATACCAGCTCGCCCGGAGATTCTTCCATTGGAATGAATATCGCGTATTTGCGATACAAGAAGAAGAATATCGTTGTCGATCCGAATCTGGATGTACTGGAAACATCGGCAATTGTTTTCAATAGTGAAAAGAACGGCGTGATCATCATCGGCGGTGGTTCTCCCAAGAATTTCTATCTGCAAACGCAACCATTCATCAGCCAGATTGCCGGGCTGCCGCACATCGGACATGACTTCGATATTCAAATTTCCACAGATGCGCCTCACTGGGGTGGCTTAAGCGGAGCGACACCCAGCGAAGCAGTATCCTGGGGTAAGATCAATCCCAATGAGTTGAAGAACAGCGTCGTTGTATATAGTGACGCGACGATTTCACTGCCCATACTGGCGGGATATGTTTTGAGTGAATCGGAGGCAAGAGAATCAAAAGAATTGTATACAAAAATTCCGGACTTTCTGACTAAATTTGAAAACAACATTAAGCTTTAAAATGATCGAACATCGCTTTCTTGGAAATGATTTACCGGACATATCCTACGAGGCTGCAAAAGTCATCATCATTCCCGCTCCGTTGGAAGAAACGGTTTCCTACGGCGGAGGGACGGCAAAAGGTCCTCAGGAGATATTGAAAGCTTCGGGCTATGTTGAGCTATATGATGAGGAAATTGGCAAAGAACCATGCGAGATGGGCATTCACACGTCGAGAGGAATATCTTCCGAGCTATCCCAATCCGAATTTCTCACCGAATTGGAAAATCTGACGTATCAGGTATGCCGCACCGGCAAATATCCGGTCATTATCGGCGGCGAACACTCACTCACAATTGCTCCGGTGAAAGCTTTCAGGCAAATCCATGGCAAT
>WJJN01000631.1 GCA_014729735.1 Candidatus Zhuqueibacterota bacterium | reverse complement strand
GAATCCAGATATGAATAGGAGATGCTCGTCGCAAGATTCCGGAACGGATTTGCTTTCAGCGTCGCCTCAAAACCGCGGGCTGCATTCGAGCCGATGTTCTGATTCTGCATCTGTCCCGGCGCGATCATCACGGTTTCGATGAGCTGATCTCCTTCATAGTAGAATCCGGTTATGTCGAGGGATGCGACATTCCCGATCATTTGGTTGACACCAAATTCGTAGTTCCACAGGCGCTCCGGCTGCAAGTCGGCATTTGCCGGCGGGAACAGGAACAGATCTTTTACCGAAGGTGTTCTGAAGCCTTTGGATGCAGATGCCCGCAACGCTGTATTCGTGAAAATATTGTAAACCAGTCCGACTTTTGGAATCCATTCTTTGCCGAAATTGGAATTATCTTCCAGCCGCAGACCCGTCGCTAAAATCACATCTTTGAAAAATGTTTTTTGAATATGAAAATAGCCGGCAACCTCGTCATTAAAGAAAGTACCTATTTTAACACTATTAGTGTCTGCCGTTCCACCAAAACGCTTCACATCGAACCCCACGGTTGTTTTGATATCCCAATTGAGATCGAAATTCTGAAACGCGATGATGCCGTTGGTCTGATCTTCCGAATACCAGCCGTCGCTTAAGGTATGTTCGCCAAAATTGCCATGAAGTTTTAGCGTACCGGAAGTATTGCCAAAATCGTTGCTCAGCGTCAGGTCCATCGAGCTTCTGGTGATATCGCCAAAGTCGAAATAGCCGTACAGGTCGATTCCTTCGGGACCCGGATCGTTGAATTCGTATGGCGTCACATTGCCATAGAAAGTTAAGTTGAAATGCGGATTCATGCGATAGCCCAGCTTCAACGCATAATTTTGCCCCTCGAACCGGTTGTTATCGCGATGACCATCCGATGAATTGTAGCCGACCAATCCCATATATTTCAGTTTTCCGATTACACCCGAATGACGCACCGAATATTTTTGCGTATTATATGAACCGTAATGCGCATTGGCTTCAGTAACATATCCTTTTTTCGGCAATTTTTTCGTGATGATATTGATCACGCCGCCCAGAGAATTCGTGCCGTAAACCGCAGAAGCAGGACCGCGCAAAATCTCGATATGATCGACATTATCCATCAAATACGCATCGTTCAACGGATGACTGAAAATCCCCTGAATATCGGGTCTGCCATCGATCAAAATCAATACCTGTGAATTCGGTTTTCCGCCGATTCCTCGAATGGTAATGCTTCCGCCAGCCATGGCAGCAACGCCGTAGCCCATGGTTGATCTTCGGGTCGTGAATACTCCCGGAGTAAGGAAAGAAACAGCGTCAGCAACATTGGTAAAATTAGTCCGGCGGATGGTTTTCGGAGGGACGATTGAGATGCTGGCTGCGACTTCCTTCTGGGGAACCTCATATCGCTGCCCCGTAACGACGAGCGGTTTGAATTCATATTTAACAGAATCCGCAGTGCTTTCTTTTGCATACAGCACATTTGCCAGTGTGAGGATAAACACGACAACCGCGAAAGTTTGTAGTTTGAATTTCATTTTCCCTCCATTTTATTTTGAAGATGTATTAAAAAATTGAATTAAGTATATGAATGGTGTTACTTATTTCAAATTAGTGCTACATATAGACAAAAAATTATTCGATTTTTCCGGTAGTTGTCAATGAAAGATTGCCATGTTTCACGCCTTTCAAACTAATCAAGCGATCAGCGATTTTGCGAATCTCAATTGCCGCTCCTTTTACGATGATGACTTCCAAACAGTTGTGATGGTCGAGATGGACGTGGGTGCTGGAGATGATCTGTTTCATAAAATCGTGTTGAACCGAAGTGAGTTGTTCGGTGACTTCGCTTTCGTGATGATTGAATACGATGGTCACGGTTCCCACTGCTTCGCCTTTGTTTTCGGAGATTTGCTGCTGCACCAGCTCTTTACGGATCAAATCGCGAAGTGCTTCAGACCGGTTCACATAACCGCGCTCTGAAATCAGACGATCGAATTTCGAGAGAAGATTATTCTCGATTGAGACACCGAATCGATTTAATTCGCTCATTTTATGCTCTCGTGTTACGATTTCTAAAAAGATAACACATTTATTGACAAATGTCAAGACTTTTTTAAATTTGAGCACTATAATGAAAATCCTTTATATTTCTTTGGAATCAGCGTAGTTTTGTCTTGCAACAATAGTCTAAAATCATTATATTTAAATAAATATCAAAATCAAACAAGGCGATGATTTCATGCACAATGATAAAATTCTACTTGATCACGGAAGTGGTGGAAGAGCTTCTCAACAACTTGTTTCAGAACTCATATTATCCTATTTCGAAAATCCTATTTTAGCAGAATTAGATGACAGCGCAATTCTTGATTTTGAAGGAGGAAACCTGGCTTTTTCCACGGATTCATATACCGTGGATCCGATATTTTTTCCGGGTGGTGACATCGGCGAGCTGGCGATCAATGGCACGGTCAACGATCTCGCGATGCGCGGGGCAGTACCGAAATATTTAAGCGTCGGTTTTATCATGGAAGAAGGGCTGTCGCTATCTGATTTCAGAAAAATACTCGCCAGTATGAAACAGGCAGCAGATTACGCTGGTGTGCAAATCGTGACCGGTGATACGAAGGTCGTGCCGCGCAACGCTGCGGATAAAATTTTCATCAATACATCGGGGATTGGCATAATTGCTGAGAAAGTTTCCATTTCAGGAAAGAAAACTCGTCCCGGTGATAAAGTTATTATTAGCGGCACGATCGGAGATCATGGAATTACGGTGCTAACGCAGCGGGAAAGCATGCAGTTTGATACGGAGCTTCGCAGCGATACAGCAGCACTGAATCACCTTGTGGCGGAAATGATAGCAGTGAGCGAGCAGATCCACACGCTACGCGACCCGACCCGCGGCGGCGTTGCCACGACCTTGAATGAAATCGCACGGCAGTCGCAGGTGGGAATCATGCTGCATGAAAACAACCTTCCCATCCGGGATGATGTGAATGCCGCGTGTGAAATGCTGGGACTCGATCCGCTGTATCTGGCAAATGAGGGCAAATTACTGGCATGCGTGGCTGCATCCGATGCAGAGAAGGTACTGGCAGTAATGCGGCGCAATGAGCATGGCAGAGAAGCAGTAATCATCGGTGAAGTGACAGGAGAACGACCCGGCAAAGTTTTTCTGAAGACCGGTATTGGCGGCACACGAATTATCGACATGCTTGCAGGCGAACCGCTGCCCCGGATTTGTTAGGATGTCTTTTGTTACCTATCCTATCCACGCTTTGAAAAGTGTGGCAATTCAAGCTGTTCTGAATTTTTTGCCGGATAATGAATAAGGTGCTGTATAATAAGTCTGATTTTTTTGTAAAATGTCATTCCGGGCTTGTCCCGGAATCTCATATTTTTTAAAATTCAGGGGATTCCTGCATTCGCAGGAATGACAACCAAAAATAATGGTGAATTTAATGAATACTGCAGAATATCAGTTTGTCGGAAATGTTGTTGACTACACACAGAAGAATAATATTGTCGATTTAATATGTGAAAACGCACTGGTTGAAATTACTATAAAAGCGCCGGAAATAGTCCGGGTGCGCATGTATCCGGGAGAATCGATCCCGGAAACGCATTCTTATGCCGTGCTGCCATTTGAAGATGATCCCGGGCAAATTTCGATGGAAGACTCCGGTGATCAATTGAAAATATCGACGGAGAAGTTGGAGATTTCGGT
>WJJN01000630.1 GCA_014729735.1 Candidatus Zhuqueibacterota bacterium | reverse complement strand
TCTCATATCCCGATCTTTTTGAGCTTTCGAGTAATTACTTCAAAATAATTGATTTTACAAAAAAATACAAGCCAAAACACTATCCCGTAAAAAATCCTTGATATTTATCATTGGTTTAACTATTTTATTGTAATTTAATAACGTGCTCAGAATAATATTCGAGAAAGTGCATATAGCGGATTATGACCAGAGTCATTAAAATTTCTGCAATTTTTATCGCAATTCTTATCACCACCTGTGCGGTTCAGCGTCGCCCCAGTGGCGGTCCTGTAGATAAGGAGCCACCAGAAATCATCGGAGTGTACCCGGCGCCCAATTCGACAAATATTGAGCGGGATGTGAAAATCGTTTTCGAATTCAGCGAACGGCTCGATAAAAAATCTGTGACCAATTCGATCTTCGTTTCCCCCAGGCAGGAACAGGAACTGAATTACGATTGGGATGGCAAGAAGCTGAATATCGAATTCCCGGATTCATTGCAAGAAGATCGCACTTACGTCTTGACAATCGGGACGGATGTGGTCGATTTGCGCCGAAACCGGCTTGCCAGCTCTTTTCATTTGGCGTTTTCCACAGGCACAAAATTGGATCAGGGAAGAATTTCGGGAACGGTTTATTCGGAGAATTCCATCGAAGGCGTGTTGGTGGGAATGTATGCATTTATCAATGATGAAGAGCCGCGTCCATCGCAGCAGTTCCCGGAGTATACCACGCAATGCAATGAAAAGGGTGAGTATCAATTTTCCTACATAGCTACCGGGAAATACAGGTTGTTCGCCTTACAGGACAGAGATTACGACCAGAAGTACACACGAGGCTTCGACGGAATCGGTATTCCAACGACGGATGTCACGCTGACTGATGAAATTCAGACGGTTACGGATATTGATTTTCAAATGACTGTTTTCGATACCATTCCGGCAATGCTCAGAGGCGTTAATCCAATAGACCGGCACCATTTGGATGTCCGATTCGATGCGGCAGTACAACCAATCTGTTATAAACCCGACCAGAATTATTTTACGATTTTTACCGAGCAAGAGCAATCGGACACCCTGCCGATTTTAAATTTCTATCAAAATTCCGGGGAGGCTTCGCGCTTTCATCTGATAACTGCGCCGCAGGATTCGGCATTAACCTATCTGCTTTTTGCTCAGAATATTTTCGATCTCGCCGGGAATCCGCTGGACACGGCTTATGCAGTAGAGCAGTTTACAGGAAGTCCACTGCCCGATACGATTCAACCGCAGCTAACATATCAATCAATCGATGATGGTGAAAGGGATATTCCCCTCGAACCGGAGATCGAACTGAGATTTTCAGAGGCGCTGGCTGGCAGTACATTGGTAAATCATTTCAGTATGACCGATTCTGCAAACACAAAAATAAAGGGAGCAATCGACTGGCTCAATCCGGCAGATCTGCTTTTTATTCCGCAAAATGAATTGATCTCAATGATGCCATATACAATCCATATCCCGGTGGATTCGGTTTTTGACCAATCTGGAAATTCGCTCGCGGACAGTAGCATTCGATTTACATTTATAACATTGAAGAAAGACACATTGTCTTCGCTAAGCGGAAAAATCATCGATAATAAAGAAGATGCCGGCGGACGGTATTATGTGCAAGCCACGCACACAACAAATAAAGACATCGTTTATTATACATCAGTGGATAGTGCCGGTCAATATCTGTTTCGCGGCATTTTTCCCGGAATATACACACTCTATTCTTTTCATGATGAAGATAATAACGGGGAATATTCTCACGGCGACGTGTATCCGTTTCATCCGGCAGAAAGATTTCTGTTTTATCCGGATTCGGTAAAAATCCGTTCCCGATGGATCAATGAGGGGAATAGCTTAATTTACAATGAATATTGATTAAAATATGTAAGGAGAGTACATGACTGGTTTTCATTACAAGAACGGAGAGCTGTATTGTGAAGATGTAGGTATAAAGGAAATAGCCGAAGAATACGGAACACCGGTATATCTTTACAGCAAAAATGCGATTATCGAAAAATTCAGCAAATACGAAAAAGCGTTTGCTAAAGTGCAACACAATATCTGCTATGCTTTAAAAGCGAATTCGAATATGGAAATTTTAAAACTGCTCGCTTCACTGGGAAGTGGTGCAGACATTGTTTCAGGCGGGGAGCTCTATCTGGCGCTGAAAGCTGGATTCGATCCGAAGAAAATTGTCTATGCAAGTGTGGGAAAGACCGATGACGAAATCAAGAGCGCAATCGAAAACGGTATTTGCGCATTTAATGTGGAATCGACGCAGGAGTTGGAAGTTGTAAATGATATAGCAAAAAAAATGGGCAAGCAGGCGCCGGTAGCGATTCGCGTCAATCCGGATATCGATGTTCACGGGCATCCTTATATTTCCACGGGTAAATCGATCAATAAATTTGGTATCGACATCGATTCCTCAGGGGATTTGTTTCTTAAAGCAAAGGAAATGAAAGGGATTAAAATCGTGGGCGTTCATTGTCATATCGGGTCGCAAATTTTAAATGTCGAATATTTCGCGGCGACCGCGAAGAAGCTTTATTCCTTTGTCGAAATGTTGCAGAAAAATGACATTGAGATTGAGCACATCGATATCGGCGGTGGTCTCGGCGTGAATTACAAAAGCCTGCTGCCGGAAATTGCCGAGGAGGAACAAGCCATTGCGGAACCAGCCGATCTGGCGGGAAAAGTGCTGTCCATTCTGAGTCCGCTGGGATGCGAGCTGTTTTTCGAACCCGGGCGCTCGATCATTGGTGAAGCCGGTGCGCTGGTGACAACGGTGCTCTATTCCAAAACCATGAAAGGCAAAAAATTCGTCGTGGTGGATGCCGGGATGAACGACCTGATCAGACCCAGTTTGTA
>WJJN01000629.1 GCA_014729735.1 Candidatus Zhuqueibacterota bacterium | reverse complement strand
TTACCAGCAGAAACCGCTTTAGCATGTGCCGTATTTGAAAAACCACTCACTCCGGCATCGTACACTGCCTTAATTTTGTAATAGTAGGTCCTGCCGTTGTCCACGGAATTATCCCGATAATAAGTTTTTACAACGTTACTAGCAATTCGATTAAAAGAACCTCCTGAAGATGTACTGCGATAAATATCATATCCATTGAGATTTGGTGAATTAGGCGCTTTCCAGGCTAAAGGTATCGCGGCGTCATAATTCGCTAATGCGGTCAATGAAGTTGGCGCGTCGATATCAGGCGGCTGACTACCTCCTCTTACCGCCCATGCGTAAAGTGTGCTTGTTTTTGAGAAATCGTTCTGACCACCGTCTTCCATGTCCTGCGCCATGGCATTCGCAGTGTTCGAGGGCCATTCGGTGGCTGTCCAGTATGTGCGATAGCCGATATTTGTAAAAGGACTGGGACTGAACACCGTAATCAAATACACGCCGTACAGGCTCCAAAATTCTGTTTGAGTACAGTTTACACCACCGGAACGACTATTGCAAACGGTTCCATCCGGATTCTCACCGGAAGGCAGCCGCCAGTCTTCATATCCGGCATATCTGAGATTATTAGCCCAGGCATTCGCTTCTTCCCAGGTCATTGTCTCTCCTGCTAAATTAGCATTTTTGAGCCACATTAATCCCGTATTCGTGTCAGTTATGGTCCCGTTCCCGTTATCAACCAATTCAGCATGAAGAGGATTGAAAAAAATGAGAAAAAATAGACAATAAAACAGCAAACTGAATTTTTTCATGAGGTAATTCCTCCTGATTGTGGAATAAAATTAAAAAGTTAGTTATATTGGTATCAGCCAATAAAATTATGTATGTTAATCATAAAAGGATTAACTTTCGTCGTGTCATCATTACTGTTTTATTCAGATTATTTGATAGAATAAAGAGGGAAAAGCATTTCCTGCTTTTAGCGGGACGATAACTAGAATGTGAATTTTGGGATCAGTATTGTAGTAGCATTTTCAAATGATTCACAAGAGAAATTAACTTATTGAAAGCCATTCCCTGTATTTTATATTGATGAAAATGAAAATTCCTGACAAACTGAAGTCGGTATTTACTTAATTGATAATTGAATGATTTGATTTTAATTGTATATATAGGACATTTGATTAATAGCAAAAATAATTGATATTGTCAAGCAAAAAATTACATTTTAGTAAAATTATGGAATCGTCTATTTAAAAATAAGATAACAATCTGTGTTTTCGGATAGTTCTAATGGAGATAATTTCAATTTTTTAATAATTATTCTTGCTTCTTACATTTGAAGATTGTATATTTTGCCTTATCCTCTTTTCAAAATTCACAATCGAAATAAACAGGATTTAGTCCTAAAATTTCGGAGGAGAGATGCTCAGACGGACTTCAATATTATTATTGTTAATCATTTACTGTTCGGCTGTTCAGGTGGCTTTTAAATCTGCCGGAGCGCAAGAAAGCGATGAGAAAACGGTGCTATTTGTCTACGGCGGCTGGGAAGGACATGAGCCCGAAAAGTGCCGCGATATCTTCGTCCCCTGGCTCGAATCATTGGGTTATGAAGTTGAACTATCCACTACTCTGGATTCCTACCTTGATAGCGTTAAAATGGCGAACTATGAATTGATAATTCAAATTTACACCATGTCCAAAATTACCGGGGAACAGGAAAAAGGATTGCTCACAGCGATCAAAAACGGCGTTCCGATTGCCGGCTGGCATGGCGGACTGGCAGATGCATTCCGCAATAACACCGAATATCAATTCATGGTCGGCGGACAATGGGTGGCGCATCCCGGCGGAATCATCGATTATGAAGTGAATATCACCGATCACGATGACCCGATTACACGAGGACTTTCGGATTTCAGGATGCATTCGGAGCAATATTACATGCATGTTGATCCCATCGTCGAGGTGCTGGCGACGACTACCTTTTCCGACGAGCATGCCGACTGGATCGATGGCGTGGAAATGCCGGTGGTCTGGAAAAAGTACTATGGCAAGGGACGCGTGTTTTATACTTCATTAGGGCACGTGGCAAAAGATTTCGATGTACCGGAGGCGCTGGAAATTATGAAGCGCGGCATTCTATGGGCGATGGGCGAATTGGGTGATTAATGGATACTTCAATTTAATACTCACAAAGAGAATAATATGGAAGAGAATATTTCTGAAATGAACCGGCGTCAGTTTATCAAAAAGGCGGCGGCTGGTTCGGCACTGGCGGTGCTGAGCTTCCCGTCGATTGTGCCGTCTTCTGTCTTTGGAAAATCTGCGCCGAGCGAAAAAATTACTATCGGTTGTATTGGCGTCGGCTGGATGGGCACGGACAATATGATCGGATTTCTGCGGGAAAAAGATGCACAGGTTGTTGCGGTATGTGATATCGACAGCAATCATCTTCATAAAGCGAAAAATATCGTTGATAACAACTATGGCAATCAGGATTGCGCCACGTACCATGATTTCCGTGAGCTGCTTGCCCGGGATGATATCGATGCGGTAATGCTGGGACTTCCCGATCACTGGCATGCGATCCCGGCAATAGAAGCAGCAAAGGCTGGGAAGGATATTTACGCTGAAAAGCCGTTGTCTCACTCATTGTGCGAAGGTCGTGCAATGTGCAATGCTGTAAAACGCTACAACCGGATCTGGCAGACAGGTAGCTGGCAGCGGTCTGTGTCCAATTTTCGATTTGCCTGTGAACTGGTAAGAAACGACAGAATCGGAAAGGTACATGTCGTGGAAGTATCGCTTCCTTCGGGACATACCGATTTCGCAGGCACGGCTCATCTGAATGAAATTACGGCGCCACCGGCAGAACTGGATTACGAGACCTGGGTGGGACCGGCGCCATATTTGCCATATATCAAAGCCAGGTTGCATAAAAACTGGCGCTGGCATTTGAATTACGGAGGCGGACAGTTGATGGACTGGGTGGGGCATCATGTGGATATCGCGCACTGGGGACTCGATCTCGATCGCACCGGACCGGTGGAAATTGCTGCGTATGGCGAATTTCCCGATACCGGCATCTGGAATTCTCCAACCAAATACAGGGTGACCACGAAGTACGCCGACGGGCTGACGATGATCATCGCAGGCGGGCATCCTGATGTGTGCAATGGCAGAGGCGGCACGAAATGGATCGGCGAGTATGGCTGGGTGTGGGTAGACCGCAACGGAATCGATGCGCATCCGAAGAGCCTGCTGAAGGAGAAATTCGGTCCCGAAGAAATTCATTTGTATGAATCGCCGGGGCATTATCGAAATTTCCTGGACTGCGTGAAATCACGGCAGCAAACGCTGACGCCGTGTGAAACCGCGCAGCGCTCGGCAACGCCGGGTCATCTGGGACAAATTGCTATGATGCTAGGTCGCAAAATCTACTTTGATCCGGATAAAGAGGAAATCATAAACGATCCGGTTGCGTCCCGGATGCTGGGAACGCCCTTCAGGGCGCCGTGGAATTTGGTATAAATTGTTTCTGCGGACGTCGTGTTAGCATTTGGCTGTTAGCTGTTAGCTATTGGCGATTGCAAAAGCGCATAACCGCAAATTTCGCAGATAACACAGATTTTGCTCGTTCTCACGATTTTCGTGGGACGCACATTTGGGAAATTCCAATAACCAAATAACAAATCACAAATAAATAACAACAAAAAAATTCTAATATCCAAACGAGATATGCCCTGAAAGGGCATAATAACATAGCCCGGGGCAACGCCC
>WJJN01000628.1 GCA_014729735.1 Candidatus Zhuqueibacterota bacterium | reverse complement strand
GGAAGATTTATTTGAAGAAGCAATCGATCTGGCAAATAAAGGAATCGATAAAAATGACAAATCCATCGATGCCCATATTATCAAGGGGCGGGTGCTGACGATGCAGCGGAAAGGCGATGACTGGGTGGAAGATGCAGCCGATGCATTCGAAAAAGCTACAAAAATCAATCCTAAATCAGATAAAGCCTGGTACTATTTGGGTTTGACTTATAAACAGGGTTTTCAGTTCGGTGACGCAGTGGATGCATTCCGCAACGTGGTTGCGCTGAAAGGCGAATACGCCGAAGAAGCGAATAGACAATGGGAAATCGTTCAAAAGATAGAACGGGCAAAACCAGGCACAAAAGTCGGTGCAAAGGTTGCCTTGATACCGGAAATCGATCGTGCCGATCTGGCTGTTTTGCTGATGGAAGAATTGAAATTGATGAAGCTTATCGAAAAAAAACGTCCCCGGGTGTATGACACCAGTTTTGAGGCACCTGAAGATCCCACCAAAATGGAAGCCACGAAAGTAACTTCCATGGAAAGAGCCACAGATGTTGAAGGACACTGGGCAGAAAGCTGGATAAAAGAAATTATCGACGTCCAGATTCCGGGTCTCGAACCTTATCCCGATCATACCTTCCGACCGGATGAATATATTACCCGCGCAAATTACGCAAAAGTGATGGAAAGCATTATGATTATCGTTACCGGTGATGAAACACTGGCAACGAAATACATCGGTCAGCCTTCCATGTTTCCCGATGTCCGGGGAAGCCATTATGCATACAACGCGATTGCTCTGATGACAGAGCGTGGTATCATGAATGCCGATAAAATGACTGGTGAATTCAGATTAAACGATCATATGTCCGGTGCGGATGCGCTGCTCTCGATTCGGGATTTTCAGAACGCGCTAAGAATAACGTTTTAAATAAGATGACAGAAGAGAGGCGCAGAAATAAAACGCCTCTCTTTTTTTATTTATAAACAGAAAAATCAAGCGGTAAAACGGATTAACGGATCTGTTTTGATTTCAAAATTATGGCGCTTGATTTTATCATTTAACTTTATGGAGGGGTTGAAACTTGAAATCGAAAATAATATTTCAACTGACTGTTATCATCGTATTGTCAATATTTGGTGCGGTTGCCTTTTCCCAGTCTGCGACTCAGCAATTAACAGCTACGGGAATGGCTACAGTATTCGGTGGTGACAAAGGGCTGGCGCGCGACCAGGCGATCGATGATGCGCTCCGAAACGCCGTCGAGCAGGGTTTGGGTACTTTTGTACAGTCTTCAACTCTCGTGGAAAACTATCAGGTTGTTGAGGATAATATCCTGTCCTGGTCCAACGGTTACGTTAAAAATTACCAGGTTGTATCGGAGGGCATGACCGATGCCACGACCTATCAGGCAACCATCCAGGCAGAATTGCAGATGTCAAATCTGAAAAATGACTGGGAATCAATTCGAAATATAATCAATCAAATGTCGAATCCCAGAATTTTGATTATCATGGAGGAGCAGAATATCGGTCAATCTTATGATCGTTATCATTTTCTCTCCGTAGATATGACGATTGCGGAAGCGACGTTAATCAATAAATTTTTAGAAAACGGATTCGAAGTTGTGGACGCTGCCACGATGCGCGCCAACATCAAAAAAGAGCAGGCTGCTGCAGCATTGGCAGGAAATACAAAAGTAGCAGCTAATATTGGAAAATCACTGGGCGCCGAAGTGATTGTTACCGGCAAGGCAGTCGCAAAAGTCGCCACTGGTATTAATCTTGGCGGCATGAAATCGTGCCAGGCAAATCTGACTGCCAGAGTGGTGAAAGCAGATGTCGCCACGATAATCGCAACCTCAAGTGCACACGCAGCATCCCCTCACATTGATGAGGTGACCGGTGGCACAAAAGCCATTCAAAAAGCCGCGAACAAAATGGCGACCGAGCTTATCAATAAAATTGCAGATAAATGGCGCGACGAATTCTATAACGCGACAACAATCAAACTGAATGTTGCAGGGATCGAATCTTTCACTCAATTAAATGAATTAAAATCCACTTTGAAATTCTATGTGCGCGGCATTAAAGATATTTATCAGCGAAATTTCAATGCAGGCAGTGCGGAACTGGATGTGAAAATCACAGGCAATGCCGAACAGTTGGCGCGACAACTGGAAGTGAAAGAATTCGATAAATTCGACTTTCAGGTCGTAGGAATTACCATGAACAAAGTGGCTGTTAAAATTGATGCAAAAGAAGATGTAAATTAAATAAAGGAGTATCGTTGTGAGAAAGTTAGTACCTGTTATGATAATACTGTTACTCCTGGTGGGTATTGTTACGGATACATCATTTGCTCAGCAGGCGGATCAATTAAAGAGACTGAAAAAACGTGTGGCTGTATTTGATTTTGAAGATAAAAGCGACCATCGTTACCGCTGGTGGACCGGGCAGTCTGTCGGAGAAGGAATGGCGGACATGTTGACGACTGAACTTGTAAAATCCGGAAAATACCGTGTAATGGAACGGCAGGCAATCGATAAAATAATGCAGGAACAGAATCTTGGACAAAGCGGTGCCGTCACTCCACAGAGCGCGGCAAAAGTCGGTCAGCTTCTGGGAGTGGAATTAGCGATTATTGGTGCCGTGACCGAGTTCGGATGGAAAAAAAGCGACATTGGGGGCAGGATCAAGAAAAAAGGATTCGGACTTGGTGTTAGCTCTGCTTCTGCAACGGTAGGAATCGATGTGCGTTTTACGAACACAAATACCGGTGAGATAATTGCAGCAGAAAATGTTCGCAAAGAAGAATCAAAACGAGGCTTGGGAATTGATACGCGTGACTTTTCGTTTAAGGATCGGAATCAATTCGACCAGTCACTCGTTGGAAAAGCCGCCAGAAAAGCGGTAGAAGAGATCATGGACAAGCTTGATGATCAGATGGAAAATGTTCAATGGCAGGCAAAGATCATCAAAGTATCCGGAAATACCGTTTACATCAATTCCGGCGCTGAAGCAGGAGTGAATGTGGGAGATGTATTCACTGTTTACGCAAAGGGAGAAGAATTGATCGATCCGGACACAGGTTTGTCATTGGGTTCGGAAGAAGAGAAAATAGGTCAAATCGGAGTAACCAGCAACAGCATAGGAAATGGAAAAGCTTCCAAATGCGTTATCAGATCCGGCTCGGGATTTGAGACCGGCAATTTGGTTCGAGTGAAATAATAATTTTCAGTAAAAACCTCCTGCAAGTTTACACTTCTTTTTCTGTTTGAAGTCACCGTGAATCGATATGAAAACCTGCAGGAGGTTTTTCTTAATGACTTTGTAAACACTATAAAAAACCGGCATTGTAGAAAATTGGGGAATCAACATTTTATGAGGCTTGTGAAGAGTTTTTTGATCATTGCACTCATCAGTGGTTTTATAATGATTAGATGCTCTGCCATCACGCAATACACGAGTAGCCAGTTGGC
>WJJN01000627.1 GCA_014729735.1 Candidatus Zhuqueibacterota bacterium | reverse complement strand
TTGCCGCGCTTGTCCCCGCGGTTTTCGAGGTGATATATGTTGAGTGGTTTCATAGTATTGCCTTTTTAAAAATTAAAATGATATGTCAAATTTATATAAAAACTTAAATCATGAGATACACCCATCGGATGATATCTGATCTTGTTATTTAAGAGATTCCGCCCAATTAGTGCAGCGGTCATTTGGCGCCGCCAGAACCATTTTTTAATTTGAAAATCGAGATTCAGATTCTGTTCGATTTTCGAGCGATAGACAACCTCGATTGGCGCATAACGAGTGCACTCCGCTCCGTCGATTGGATCATAATCATGCCAATGGGTACGGCTGGTATAACTACCCATTAGCCAGAATGAGAGATTTTTCACCGGTTCAATTGTGATTTGATACGCTGCTTTATGCGTCGGAATCTTATCCCATTCATTTTTGAATAAGGAATTACCGGAAATCGCCTGTTGATAGTGATAATCGAATCGCTGCTTAAATCCGCCGGATGGATCATGTTTGATCGACATTCGAATCCCGCCGGTACGACCATAATTATCCGGGAAAACGCCCGTCGATGTTCGCACGGCGCAATAATATGCATAATAAAAGAACTGTTGTTGTTCCAGCAACATATTGTTGAATTTTCGATAAAAAGCCGAAGCCTCAAAACCGAGGTCCGGGTGAATCTTCCATCGCCAATAAATATCAGACGTCAATCGGCTACTGTTCTTTAACTCGCTGCTAAAAAAGTAGTTCAACTCCTGCTCGTCTAATAACCGATAGCCGTTTTTCACCCAGTACCAAAATGTGTTTTCCTCCTCGACTAACTGCTGTGAAAATGACAGCGATGCCTGAATGATATGGTTTGGATGAAAATTCTTTTGCAGGCTGATTGCCGCTTTTGTTGCAAAATCGCTCCTGTCAAATTGCCCCATTAATGATAGCAGGTAGCGAGTTTTCGGTGATGGCTGGTAATCAAATCTGGCGTAAAAATTTCCCATCGAGATGGCGTTTTCTTGCATTTTATATGCTGTGCGAAGCGAAGTCTGCTCATAAGTACCGCCGACGCGCCAGTCAAATTTTATTCCCTCCTGATGATACTCGATCTGTGAAATCCATTTTCGTAAATCGGCGTCAAAATCGAACTGATAAATATTATTGGCTGGCTCGGACCAATTGCCAGAATAATGTGTACTGAAATTTAGCTGACGATTCGCTGACAATCGCAGACTGCCGTAATAACCTGTCTGTAAAATAGAGTAATCCATCGGAATTTCGCGACCCAATTCCTCAAAAAAGAAAAAGTAATGTTCGGCATTCGAATGATTAATATAAAAATTATGTCTAATCTTTCCAGTGTGGAAACCGAACTCCAGAGAAGGAGCATAGCGGTAAAAACTACCCCAGCCCTTGGTACTTGCCGAGTGGATGCGCCGGCGCATGGCAAAGTCAGTTAGAATATGTTCTTCGATTATGAAATTACTGCGAACAAAGAAGTTCACTGAGCGATACGAGACATTCACCGTGCCACCTTTCCCGATCCGGTCAACATTGGGCGAATAGTAATCCGTGTATTTAAATGGTCCCGGATCACCCGTTTCATTACCTGCGTAAAAAGAACCGCTAAGGTTGAATCCGGGCTGCATTTTTTTCGGAATGATGTCGATCAAACCAGTCTCCGCAAAATAGCCACTATAAATATGCGGAGTTGTCACAATAACGACTGAGTCGATGTTTTTCAGGGAAACGGGAAGCATATTCATATTTCGGACACCCAGAAACGAAGGTTCGATACATCTGCCATTTAGCATCACCGGAGTCTGTTGCTGCAAAGGCGCCAGACCGTTTAACACAGTGTACCATGTATAGCCATCGATTGTATAAAAGTGAGTATTGTCTATCAGAAATATCAAATCACTAATGCGAACAATACCGGAATTTTCGAGCTGTTTGGAATCAAGAACAATGAGCTGTTCGCGCATATCGGTCGCTGCATTCAAAGCAGTTATCAGCATTAACAGTATCAGGAAAAATTTTTTCATTCCAGAAATTCCTTTATCCATTGCGGTGTCGAAAACGAATAGCTGGTTCCGAGTCCTGCATAAATTAAATCAATTCTATGATGTGTCAGCAAATGAAAATAGCGGCTGGTAATGAAAACGGAGGCATTTTTCGTGATCCGGTATTCTAATTTCGATGTAAACATCAGCGCAATTTCGCTTTCATACTTGAATCCGTCCCGGATTTCATCCTCAAAAACCATGAAGTTGTCGCCGAATGAAGTACCATTGTACCAGCTTAATTTGGGTAGAAGAGCGATGTCGATTCCCCAGCTCAGATAAAACAATGTCGTGCTGACATTAGTGGTCTCCTGCGTTTTAGAATGATAGGGTATTACATCGATTCCGGCAGCGATCTGTCCGGCATAGAATGGAAATTCGATGAAGCCACCCAAACCCTGCGGCGGATGCCAGTAGTCGTGGAAACGGTTTTGATTTACGTTCCTGTGAAATTGAAGTCCGACTTTCATAGTTTCGTAAGGCTCGGTTGCAGTGGATTTCTCTGCGCATACAAACAGCATGGCAACCAGCAAAATGTATATGAATTTTTTCATTATTACTCTTTCTGACATAAAATTTAAAGTTATTAATTTAATAGTTTTAGATATTGAAATCAAGGGAAATCAACAAATGTATTAAAAAGAGTTTGCTTATTTGTAATATATTTTTTATTTTTACGCGGGAGAATGTGAGAGGTGAAACAAAGCGTGTTGGAGTGCAGTCCCTTTAGAGTTTAACCATGAACTGCCAGAATAGAGATCAATGTCATTCTGAATGCGCCGTCTTTTTGGCACATGAAGAATCTTATACCACGGAACTAAATAAAGACATACGCTTAGTGGAATGATCCTACGGCTATCCCGTTTGGTCAGAAAATCCCTGAAATAGGCAAAATGGAAGTCCCCCTTTGAAGGGGGATTTAGGGGGATGTTATCATAAGTAATTGAAATTACGTAACATCCCCCCTGTCCTCCCTTCAAAGGGGGGAACTCAAGAATTCAAAAAAATACTAAATTTGAAAATTGCTGAGTCAAGGGGATAACCGTAGTATGATCCACCTCAGGCGGATTCGTCTCCCGCCGGGCGGGATCCTCAGAATGACATTTTTCAGGGTTTTCGGACACCCTGTTTATGGACTGCCGGTGTGCGAACATCCCCCTTCAAAAACCTCAAATAGGGGACCCGGGGAGGATTTGGGAGCTAGAAGCGCCCGGAATTAATTACTGTAAAGCACACAAATTATAACAAAATCAATCCTTCTTTTCAAAAAAAGAGGAGCCATGAAAAAATACACACAGAAGCTCAAAGTGCGTTCCTACGAGCTTGATGCTCAGGGACATGTGAATTATGCGGTTTACTTAAATTATTGTGAATATGCGCGTGTTGCAACCATGGAACAAGCGGGAATGCCTTTCGATGATTTCATTAAAAAGGGAAAATTTGTGGTCGTGGTGGAGGCGAACATCAAATATCAGGCGCCGGCATTTTTGGGAGATGAGCTGGAAATCACGCTGGAAGGCGTGAAAGCCGGTAAGACCAGTATCACGTTCCGGCAGGAGATTTTCAATGTGAAAACCGGGAAGCGGCTGATCGATGCACAAATGGTGGCAGTGTTCATCGACAGGCAGGGCAAACCGGTCCCGATGGACGAAGACTTCCGTGCGGTGTTTTTCGATTAAACCGGAATGATCATGCACGAAGAAGCGACATTTTTGATTTCGGGGGTCGTCTTCGGTCTTAGCGGCGG
>WJJN01000626.1 GCA_014729735.1 Candidatus Zhuqueibacterota bacterium | reverse complement strand
GCGGGCAATGTTGAGTAATGACAATTTCGATTTCAGTTTCAGTGGTCTCAAAACCGCCGTGTTATATTATCTAAAGCGGCATTCAAATGAAGAGATCGAAGAACACCGTAATGACATCCTTGCAAGCTTTCAGGCAGCGCTTGTGGATGTATTGGTGGAAAAAACGATTCGCGCCGGGATTAAAAAAGGTGTAAAGAAAGTTGTGTTAGCTGGTGGTGTTGCCTGCAATAGTTCATTAAGAAGAACTATGAATCAGCGAGCGATGGACAATAAAATGAAGCTCTATTTCCCTCCGCCGGTACTATGCACGGATAATGCCGCGATGATTGCTTGTGCGGGACGTTACAGGCTTTTAAACGGTGAAAACTCGGCATATAATCTTTCACCTTTGCCTTCTCTTAAATTATGAGATTACCTTATCAAAAGCATCAATAATGATGAGCAATAGCCAGAAAAGATAGGACTGGTCTTCATTGTTAAAATCCAGATTATCTTCCCCTTCTTCCAAAATTACCTCCAGAGCATAGGAAAGAATGTTTGCCTGATGTATAGAGTCATTATTTGAAATGAGCTGATCGATTTTCTGATAATTGAAATTATCGATTTTATCCAGCCATTTTTCTCTGTCTTCTATACAGGAATACAAAACTTCGCTTGAGATTTCAGGAACAGACTTTGTCGAGGACTTCTTGAATATTTCCCAGATTATGATCGAATAATGGAAGGTCAGGTCGATAGCTTCCTGACTTATATGATCCGTGAATTTCAGTAAAAATATATTAACCTGAGGCTGGTCCTCTACAAAAGACTCTTTAAGTGCTAATAATTCATCATAGGATTTTTGCTCCACTTCGATCCATGTTGATTCGATTGTTTTTCTGGGAATGAGATCCATATTGTCTCCTTTTAATGAGTATCAAACATTATTATCGACATTGTTTGGGGAAATTTTTAGCTAATTGTTCGAAGGACCCGAATCAGTAGAATCCGGGAATTCCCGGATAAGTGTTCTGAGAAGTTTTTGAGTACTGGCGAGAGCGTGGAGGAGCTGATCTTCTTCTTCCTCGTCCTGGGGGCGCAAATCCCAGGCTTTTTTTAGATTAACAAAAATCTGTTCCGTTTTTTTGATCAATATTTTTCCGATTTCTTTGCGACTGGGGCGCCTGCTTTTCAACATTACGCGGGGACCGAAATAGTAGCCTAACTCTTCAAGGTCGTCTTTGCTGTTGCCGATAATCTCTTCCGTATCCGAGTCGGCGTCATCAAAAATTTCGAAGCGATCGTCCTGATAAAGCATTTGCGAAAATTCTTCAAAAGAAACTTTTTCCAATTTGCCCATCAGGCTCAGCTTTAACCAGACTTTCTTTACCGGGATAATGAAATCTTTTTCCTCATTCAAAATGTTTTCAGTCAAGTTCATTATCGATGGATCCATGCTAAAAACTCCATTCAAACCTTCATTATCATCATCAAAGATTCAATTAGATTTCTTTATCTCAATCGAAAACTAATATAATAATTCTTGAATAATTTTCAAAGAAAAATTTAAAAAAAATATAGCTTGATTTTATTTTCTATTTATGTTATTATCTATTAAATTTAAGCATCCACAGGCTATGCATCATTTTGAAGTTATTAGAATTGAAGAGATTATCAGGCATAAAAATGCAAATTAAAATCGCTCTTTTAATTTTACTGACGACTTCAATAGCCACGGCGCAGTTGAAACAGAAAACGAAATTCAATGATTGCTGTAAAACCGATTGTACTACCGATACCATTAAATCAGATGTAAAATTAAACCGATTGATTATTGCAGGCGGCGGAATTGTCGCGGCAAATTTGGCAGTATATCAACCGTTTAAAGAAGTTTGGTGGAACGAAGCGAGAACAGGATTTCATTTTTATCGCGGCTATCGACGAACCGAAGGATATTGGGATTTTGGCTGGAATGACAGCTACTTCGGGCATCTGGATAAACTGGGACATGTTTATTCAAGCAAAATTTTATCGGAATTCCTGGTCGAACTCGCTAACTGGGTTGGATACAAAAAGTCGACAAGCAAAATTATCGGGACGACGCTCAGTTTTATAATGATGTCTGAAATCGAAATTTATGATAGCTTTTTTGAGGAATGGGGATTTAGTCTCGCAGACTTTTCAGCAAATGCACTCGGCGCATATTCTCCCTATCTTTCAGAGAAATATCCATTGCTGAAACAATTTAAATTGAAAATGAGTTACCACGCGAGTGAACAATTTAATTCAGAAGATAGTTTCATCAAAGATTATCAGGGAATGACGTTCTGGCTGGCATATCAAATAAAGCATGTGTTGCCAAAAAACGTACAAGAAAATCTCCCGGACTATCTGAATATTGCAATTGGATATGGCGTGGATAAGCCCCATGGAAACGTAGAAATTTATCTTGCACCGGATATAAATTTGACACGATTGATAAAAACAGAAAATCCGGTTTTTAGAAAACTCATTCATTTTTTGGACTATATTCATGTCCCGATGTTTACCTGGAAATTGACACCTCAATCAAAATTTTATTATCTCTATTTTTAAAGGAAAAGGGCTGCGGAATAGATCATGTTCGAAATCGATGAAAAGGGAATTCGGATTTTGGGTACGTCTTTTTGGCTGGATGCAGAACGAGTGGTACCTCTCAGCTTTGTTTCACATGCGCATGCGGATCATATTCGCAATCATAAGCAAATCATTGCAACGCCGGAAACTATTAGCATGTTCGAACTTCGCCGTAAAAAAGTTGACGCGATTCCTCTTGAATATAATACGCCCTACAAAATGGACGGTGCAACAATCGAGTTATTTCCTTCGGGGCACATTTTAGGCTCGGCGCAAATTTTGATCGAGAAAGATGGCGTACGCCTGGTATATACCGGCGATTTGAATCTGCGAACGTCTGCAACAGCGGCACCCGCGGAAATTCGGGAGGCAGATATTCTGATTATCGAAAGCACCTTCGGCAGACCTGAGTTTGTTTTTCCGAAGCGATATCTGGTTATCGAGCAATTAGTGAAATTCATCGATAAATGTTTTGCACGGGGGATTGCCCCTGTGATCCTGGGTTACTCCCTTGGCAAGAGCCAGGAAGTCATTAAAATATTGGGTGATCTTGACTATCAGATCAGTGTGCATTCATCGATTTATAAGATGCTGAAAATATACGAGCAATATGGAATTTCTTTCAAAAATTACAAACTTTATGAAGGAGAAGATTTGCGAAAGCGGGTAATGGTGATCCCGCCGCATATTAAGAATTGGCTTGGAAAGCGTTATCGAGGCGAGATTTGCAAGGCAGTCGTTACCGGTTGGGCAATGGATCCACGTGCAAAATTTCGATATCGTGCACACACGGCAATTCCGCTAAGCGATCATGCCGGATATGACGATCTGATAAAATATGTGAAACAGGTATCTCCGCAAAAGGTGTTCATCACGCACGGTTTCTCTGATTTCACTCACTGTTTAATCCGGGAAGGTTTCAACGCTGCTCCTTTACGACCATCCTCTCAAATATCTCTTTTTTAAGATGAAGAATATATTGAAATACATTACTCCCTTTTGCATTGAAGAAATCCAAAACGAGATTCGCGAAGCACAGGGTAATGAAATTTTTCTGATCGGAAAGACAAATAATGAACGAATTGTCGAACAGGTAACGGTGCTGGCTCGCGGCAATGAGATAGCCGTACCTGTGGTTCAGAAAAACGCGGGAGCCGGTGACGTGATGATTCATAATCATCCCGGCGGCGAATTGAAGCCTTCGATGAATGATATTCACATTTCGTCCATATTAGGCAAAATAGGGGTGGGAAGCTTTATCGTCAACAACGATGTTGATGATATTTTCGTTGTGGTAGAGCCGTTTGACAGGGAAGAACAAAGAAAGCTCGATGCGGACAAAATTTCCGATATTTTGAAACCGGGACACAATATCTCCAAAAAGTTGAAAGGCTATGAATACCGCCCCCAGCAACTGGATATGATCGAGGAAATTTGCCTGGCATTCAATCAAAATACAATCAGTGTTATCGAGGCGGGAACCGGTGTCGGCAAATCGCTGGCGTATTTGATTCCCGCAGTATACTGGGCAGTCACGAATAAAGAAAAATGTGTTATTTCCACAAACACTATAAATTTACAGGAACAACTTATAAATAAAGATATACCGTTTCTACAGTCGGTTCTCGATATCTCTTTTGATGCAGTGCTTGTGAAGGGAAGAAATAATTACATTTGCTTGAGAAAAATCGAAGACATGGAGCGGGAACCGGAACTGAATATCCTGCCCGAGGAAACCAATGAAATTCAGATGCTCATCGACTGGTCGAAGGTCACGAACGACGGCAGTAAGTCAGATCTGAATTTTATCCCCCGATATGATGTCTGGGAAAAAGTTGCGTCGGAAAGCGACACCTGTACACGGGCAAAGTGCCATAATTTTAAAAAATGTTTTGTCAACAAAGCGCGCCGCGCTGCAAACAAAGCACAAATTTTAGTAGTGAATCACTACCTGTTGTTTTCCGATCTATCTGTCAGAAGCCTTGGCATGGACATTTCCGTGCTGCCGCCTTACAAGCGACTGATACTGGATGAAGCGCATCACATCGAAGATGTCGCAACGCATTATTTTGGCGGAGGAATTACAAGAGCCGGAGTTAGCCGGATCCTGGGACGCCTCTTCCAGAAAGGCGGGAAAAAGGGGCATTTTGTGATTCTTAAAGCCAGATTACTGAAATTATTGGCGCAGATTAACAATCCTGTTTTGGAAGATGCAGTCAAGAGAATTGATATTGACTTAATCCCGAATTTGGACGCTCTGAATGCTATTAACGAAGAAGCAATGGATGCATTGGTATCTTTGGTGAGCAGTGAAAATCAGAATGGGTTTGGCGAAATAAAACTGCGCGTAAAACCACAAGTGAAAGATAATGAGATATGGGAAAAGGTGGTCGTTGAAAAATGCAGTAATCTGATATATCAATTGAAAAAATTTGCAGGCAAGATTCAGAAAATGATTCAGCGATTGGAAAAGTGCGGAATATCTTTCGATGACAGAATGATTTCGCTGCTCGTCGAAATCGAGGCACAAATCAACCGATTGTTGGTTGCCCGGGATGTGATTGAGAGCGTTCTGTTCGAAGAGGATGATGAATTTGTGCGATGGCTCGAGATCAAACAGCAGCGGAATCGTTATATCACCCGACTGAGAATTTCTCCGCTGGATATTGGCGAATCCATGTTGAAACATGTTTATGAGCGTCTCGATACCATCGTAATGACCTCGGCGACATTGACGATTTTCGGTATCAGAAACCGGAGTGAATTCGAATACCTTTACAACCGTATTGGTCTGCATCTCTGCAAACCGGATCGAATGCGAACTGCTGTATTGCCTGCACCGTTTAATTATCGGAAACAAGAAATCATTGCCATCCCCACGGATATACCACCGCCGGATTTGGGGAGCTATCGTAATGCACTGACTGATATTTTACGACAAACCATTTCGATAACAAAAGGTCGGGCGTTTATTCTGTTTACGTCATATGCATTGCTCAACAGGATTTACGAACAAATGGAACCATTTTTTGATGAGGAAGGCATTTTAGCACTGAAGCAGGGCGCAGCGACTCGCCATCGGTTGCTGGATAGATTCAGACAGGATAAATCATCCGTCCTGTTCGGAACAGACAGCTTTTGGGAAGGGGTGGATGTGCCGGGAGACGCACTGGAGTTAGTCATTATTACAAAGTTGCCGTTCAAAGTACCGACTGAGCCGATTATCGAAGCACGAGTTGAAGCAATAAAAAGCAGGGGCGGTAATGCATTCATGGAATATTCAGTGCCGCAAGCAGTGATAAAATTGAAACAAGGTGTGGGGCGGTTAATTCGGAGCAAAAGGGATATTGGTGCGGTAGTAATATTGGACAGACGAATCGTGGAAAAATACTATGGCAAGATTTTTGTTGCTTCTCTGCCCGATGGTCGCATTGTACAGGGCTCTAAGAATAGTGTTTTTAATGAATTGACCAAATTCTTTAAAAATAACCGATGAAAATATTATGCTATTTACGAAAAAGTAATTTGAAATTATATAAATAATGTATATATTTGTCGATAATAGTAACGATGACGCATTAAACAATGGAGAATTATTAAGGAACATCGAATGAACAGCAACTTATTGGTACGCATCGATGATAAACAGTACGGTCCGATTTCCACGTCGGAATTAAAAGGTCTTGTAAAAAGCGGTAACTTTTCTCTGGCTGATGAAATCTGGCTGGAGGACGAAGGAGAATGGGTAGAAGCGGAAAAAATAGAGGAGATTAAACGGTTATTTATGCCAACTGCTGTACCGGAAACGGAGAAAAAAATTATTGCAATGGGCAGTGGCAAAGGAGGTGTCGGTAAGACAGTTTTAGCAGCGTCCATGGGAATCGGATTAGCGGCATTGGGTAAGGAGGTAGTGCTAGTAGATGGCGATTTTGGTGGCGCGAATCTGCACACATGCATGGGCATTTTATCGCCACAATATACTTTTTTAGACTACTACACACTCCAGCAAGATTCCCTCGAAGATATTTTACTTGATACTCCAATCAACAATTTAAAGCTCATCAGTGGTGCCTGCGGTATACTGGGCATTGCCAATCCGAAGTATTCGCAAAAAGTACGGCTGGTGCGTGAACTTAAGAAATTAGATGCAAACTATATTATCATGGATCTGGGTGCAGGCTCTGCACTGAGCGTCATTGACTTCTTCATCTCTGTCGATGAAGGGATTGTCATCACCAGCCCGGAACCCACCGCGATCCAGGAAAGTTTTGATTTTATAAAACTTTGTTTGCTGAGAAAGTTGCAGCGCGAATTCCGCAATGAACAGCAGGTATTGACACTCCTGGAAGTAGATGGAGTGAATAGTTTGAGCCAGTTTACCACGCCGATAGAAATCTTGCTCGAAAAGGCAAACAAGATTAGCAGTGAAGTAGCATCGCGGATGGAGACGAATATTCGGGAATTTAAACCGAGACTAATTTTGAACATGATTATGGACTCAGATGAAATTAAAGAAGGTGCTTCCATTAAAACGGCTGCTGCCGAGCTGCTTTCACTGGATATCGATTATATGGGGTACGTGGAATATGATGAGGATGTACATGATTCGGTCAAAGATTTGCGTCCGTTCATTATTCATAATCCGAAATCAAAAGCTTCCAGAAGTATTGCGAGATTAATTACGGTTAAGCTGCTCAAAATGGCAAGCATCGAAGCGTTTGTCGATAAACGGAAAATGCGCAAAAATATCAATGAATCTGCGAAAAGCTTTCCTCTGGCGGAGGATTACGAAAGCAACACAATTTGTTCAGTAAAATGTTTCTATTGGGATGATTGCGAATATCAAAACGGAGGCTATCCCTGCAAAATAAGACGCCTCGAACCATTATTCAAGGGATGATTAAAATTATTTTATATTTTCTTATCGAAATAAAAACATAAGCAAGGTTTGATTTGAAAGGGGAGCCTTGCTTTTTCTTTATGGGATGAACCAATGCTATCCGGAAAAACATTTTCTCCCGTTCTGCTATTAGCCTGTCTATTTCTATTTTTGATCAGCATGATTTTAGTGACCTACGTGAAACATTACACGGAAGATCGTATCATAGATTGGTTGGATCACCAGATCAACAATACATTGATTTATGACAAAATCTCGATACAATTTCCCGGTGAAATGCAGATACATAACCTTCGCACAAAGGATGCTTTGAACGAACAAGAGAACGGATTCTATATCCGCCTGCTTAAAATCCATATAAAGCTAAAGAGTCTTTTCAGAAAGGAATTGGATTTTTCGTATATCAGGGTCGAAGGAATGCGCGTCACAATAGCTTGCGACCGGCAGACTGACTGGAAAATGAAATTACTCGAGAATGTGTTAAAATCAGTCGTGGATTCCACTGCGATGCCAATTGTAGCAGATCGTTTTTCATTGATCGACGGCGACATTACTATCGGTGATTCGAAATTGCCTCAGGAAATAAACTGCAGCAATTTTAGTCTATTTGTGCGACATTCGTGGCAGGAACAGAAATTAGAGGGGCGCTTTGCAATGAAGAGCGCGGTAGTTGTTATCAGTAATGAGAAACAGTTTTTTGATAAAATTCAGAGTGCATTTTATATTAAAAATGGTACTATAAATCTTTCAACAAGCGCCAGCTATTTTCGCCGATCATTAGTCGAGGCGAATCTGAAAATCGATTTAGCCGATGAGTTTGCAATCAGCGGCAGAATAATGGCGAAAGCGAATCTACTAGAATTATCAGGACATTACTCAATCCCCGATTCAATGCTGACAGGCACTCCGGCTATCCAATATTCGTTTGAAGGCAAACTAAATGACTTTGCTTTGAAAGGCGATCTGGAAATAGACCGGATTCAAATTTCCAATATCCCAATCCACGAAATTCGGGCAACGTTTGAATTAAATAAAAGTGGCTGGTTTATATCTAAATTACAGGGAGATGCGGCTGGCGGCTTGCTTTTCGGCGATGTACAATATCACCGAGACGCTCGGACCGCAATAGTGAATTATAAACTCAGGAATGCAGAATTGGAACAGACGTTGAAGCTGTTTCAAATTGATTCAAAAGGATTTAGTGGAAATCTGGAATGCGATGGATATTTCAATGTGCTGTCCCCGGGTTTTGAATTGCGTTCGATTTCAGCAGATTGTCGGTTTTCAAACATGGCATATAATAAGCGAGTCGTACCGGAGAGCCGATTGATGCTGAAATTAAAAAATAATCGCGTTCTGGCAATGTATTCGATGCAGTCGGTTGAGATGGGGATTGATGGCGAAATCGTCGATAATATATGGCAGAATACAAATTTAACATGCAGTATCCCGAATATGCAAACGATTGGATTTCTTTTTAGAGATCAAAAGATTGGCGGAGAATTTCGGGTTGCAGCAAAAATCGATGGCAAATTTCGTAATCCTGCTCTCAACGGTAGGTTCGATTTGTTAGCGTTTCAATACGATGGTGCAGCCATCGACTCGATGAATGGCATGTTTTTGGTGGAAAAGGGACAGCTTACAATCAAGCAGTCATCATTTACCGGTGAAATTATCGATTTTGCAAAATTCAAATCAATATTCGATCTAAATGGGCTAAGCGGACGTCTCAAGTTTTCGGGATCGCTGACCGGTGAGCTCAAGAATCCTGCAATTTCTATAGATACCAGATGGGATTCCTGTGGCATCTCTGATTTTCGGTTCGACAGCTTGAAATCACATATCAAATATCAGGAGAAACAAGTCTCCAAATGTACGGTTGTGGCGTTCAATCATAATTTCCCTCTTTATATTGATTATGAGTCGGCAGACAAAAAATTACAACGCCCTGATTGTATAATTAGTCCGGATTCTTATATTTTAAATCCTGAGGGCAAATCGACATTTTCTAATTGCATATACATTTCTGGAGATCTCCCATCGTCGAGTTCAAAATTACACATCAAAGAACTTCATTTTTCGGATTTTTTAAAATTTTACACCGGAAATGAAAAAATTAGTGGGCTCATAAACGGAGAGGGAGAGTTAAGAAACCTTTTTAAGAATCCTGAAATCGCGCTAAAGCTCAATATTACCGACTTCTGTTCTGATTTTCTGCAGATAAAAAGAATCGAATCTGTGATTGAATGTCGCGATCAAAGTTTTGAGATAGATAATCTTCAAAATAAATATTCAAAACAGCAAATACTACCAGCCATTTTGGATTTGCGAGCAAAAGGCTACTTAAAGCATCCGGAATTTTCAATAGATTGGCAGATCACGGATTTAAATTTGCATAATTTTCAAACATCCTCTTTTAATGGTTCTCTATCGTATGCCGATTCCATGCTCGAATCAAAGGGCGTTTCGCTGAAACTGGCTGGAAATACTATGAAGATGAACGGTAGCATTCCTATGGCT
>WJJN01000625.1 GCA_014729735.1 Candidatus Zhuqueibacterota bacterium | reverse complement strand
CTCCGTTTTTTATTGTCCCGCCTTTCCGGTAATGGATTGAATTTCCAGCTTTGTAATACCCACATTTTCATAAACATCATCATTTTTCAGAATACGCTTTTTCACTGCCGCCGGATCCTGTTCCAGATGATCGATGAGCACCCTCAATGCGTATTTCTTTTCCTCCAATTCGTCTACAATGCTCATGCTTCCCCGAAACACTACTGAGCGATATTTGTGCTCGCACTCCCCCATTACATAGCCGTGATCTTCCACCACAGTGCCGCACACATCAGGATTTTGAGAAATGAAATCCAGTTTCAATCCATCCTGCGCATTGTGAAAATAGAGAACATCTTTCGATTGATCATAACCGTAATTCAGTGTTACAATGTACGGTTCATTCTGGTAGCACATTGCAATGGATGCGAATTTGCCATTTTTTAAAATTAGTGCCAATTCCGCGGGATCAGAGATTTCCCGTTCAGTTCGTTTCAGATGGTAGTTCATTTCGATTGTCCTTGAAAATTTAAAATGAATAGCCCACGCTTTTTAAAGCGTAGAGTTAAGGATCATCACCTACATTTTTGGGGGAATTTTGATCCCCAGTGATTATTTTTGGGGTTGTATCAAAAGTCAACTATCATGTCATTCCGGCTGGAGCAAAGCGGAATGCCGGAATCTCGTAAGTCACATTTAATCAGGAGATTCCGGGACAAGCCCGGAATGACATCAAAATGAGAAAATCACACTTTTGATACAAATCCCAATTCAAATGGCAATCCACTTTAAATTTGCCTGCTGCTCATTCAGCCAATCTCTCGTAAGAAATTCCCCCTTTGAAGAGGGACGATTTTGCCGCAGGCGAAATCAGGGGGATGTTCGCACTTGGCGTTCAGTCCATAAAGGGATTGCACTCCGGGTTAGTCACGTGGCGTGTAATACCAAAATCGAGATTAGTGTCATTCTGAATGCGCCATCTTTTTGGCGCATGAAGGATCTCATACCACGCAACTTAATAAAAACATACATTTTGTGGTATGGGATTCTTCGTCGCTTCGCTCCTCAGAATGACATTTTTTCAAGTTTTCGCGGTTCTTGGACACCCTGTAAAGGGACTGCACTTCGGGTTGCACTCCATGTCTTCTAAAATTCAAAACTAATCCCGATCGACGGCAAAATGCCGATGTCACTCGAATCAACAATCCTGTTTTCCCAGAAATCGTATGTCGGTCGCTGGGGGATTTTGAAATCATAGATATTCTGAATATCCAGATACACGATCAGCGTGTTCGAGCCGATGTTGAAATAGCGATCCACACGAATATCCAGATGATGCCCCGCTTCGGTGCGCGCTGACAGATATTCCTGTGGCAGATTCTGAATCTCTCCCGGATTAATGGGATTCTGGTTCGGCTTATATATTGGTGTAAATGGGACTCCTGTGAAATATCTAAATTTCCCCGCGACTTCCCATTTGTCGTTAAAGATATATCCACCTGTCAAATTGAAAATAAATCTTTGATCGTACTGTCCGGGATATGTTGTCCCATTATTCGCCGTGAATCTGCTTTTGCCGTAACTCACACTTAATTGACCATAATAGGGGGTATCGGAAAATTTTTTCTGCAGCGAAAGCTCGGCGCCATACGCTCTCCCCTTTCCCTCTGAAACGAGCGTGTAGTAACCGAAGGACTGAAAATCATCATCCCTGCCGCCGAATCCTGTGCCGGTATTATTGACGATCAAATAATCGGTTACTCCGGGAATGATGCCGGTCGGCAGATCGCTATAATTTTTATAATACCCTTCCAGCAATAAGCGCAGGTCATTTTCGATCAGATAATCCCAGCCCAATACTCCCATATCGTTCCGCAGGGCATTCAGCTTTTCATTTGCTTTATTGACCACCCACACGTAAGACGGCGACTGATAATAAATCCCCCCGCTGAGCCGCAAGCTGTTTTTGGAATCGAGTTTATATTTCATCGACAGCCGGGGAGCGAGATAAAAGGAGTTTTCGATAAAATCATAGTAATCCAGTCGGATGCCGGCATTCACATTCAGCTTACTTGATACCAGCCAATCGATTTCAGAAAAGTATGCTGCTTTCAAACCCGTTGCATTTATATCCGTAAACTGCGGAACACCAATCGCTGTTACCGGAACCCGGTTTCCACTGCGGTCATAAATCGTGTCGGCAAAGGCAGTGGAATTATCATTGAAAATATTTTTCAGAGAAATCCCGCTTCGCAAACCGATCTTTTTTGATAAAATCCAGTAATGCTGAAGCTTGAAATTCAGTTCGATCTCGTCTGCTTTGCTGTTGAAATATTCTTCCCTGAACTCATTGATCTGACTGAATCGATACTGAAACACATTCATATTCAAAGTCGCATCGAGATAGCCATTTTCCAACAGGCGACGATAGTTGATCCCGGTGATCCACTGATTTTGGGTGTTATCCAGAATGCCGGCATTGGTGACCCTGTTTTCCAGCGTGCTCTGATCGCGATCCACGCTATTGATCGCTCCCAGTCCCAGCACGAACAGTTTATCTCTCGGCGAAATATCATAATTCGCGATCAAATTGAAATCTGTGTACACCGGCACAAACGGCAGTCCTGCGGCGCGGAAAATGATATCCAGATAACTTTGCCGCGCGGAAAAGATCAGATTTCCTGAATTGCGTATCGGAGTTTCAAAATCGAGTCCGTACTGAGTTGCAGAAACCGTCAGCTTTGTTTCAATATTTTCCGGGATGTTGCTGTTCATTTTCAGATTCAAAACGGACGACATTTTATCACCGTATTGTGCACCAAATCCACCGGTGGAAAACGTCACATCTTCCACAAAATCGAGATTCACGAAACTCAGGCTTCCGGAGCTGTTTCCCTGGGAGCCAAAGTGATTGATATTCGGCACTTCAATATTATTAATGATGTATAGATTTTCCGATGGTCCGCCGCCTCGAACCAACAGGTCATTCCTCCCTCCTGCCGCATTAATCGCGACTCCCGGCAGTGTGGAGACTGTGCGCACCACATCCTCAAAACCGCCGGGAAACCGCCGGATTTCCTCTCTCGAAAGCCCGATGGTACTGGGCTGAATTTTTTCTTCTTCCACAAAATAGCCGGCGGTAACTGTCACTTCTTCGCCTTCGATAACAGTTTCGGTCAGTTCGGCATTCACGAAAGCCGGACGCGCAGATTTTACCACAATATCCGTTTTCAGCACCGGGGAATAGCCAATGTATTCAAACTTCAAACGATACGTACCGACCGGGACATTCGAAATAGTGTAATTACCATCCAGGTCAGTAATTGCTCCCCGCTCCGTGTCCAATACACGCACGTTTACCGCCACCAGCGGTTGCTTGGTGCGTGCATCGAGAACCGTGCCGGAAATTGTACCCACATTTTTAGCCGACGCAGTGGTCGATATAATAAAAATCGAGAGTATTAACCAATTTAGTCGTTTCATAAATTTTTCTCCACTTCAAATGATTTTTATATTTAGAGCATTGTTCATACGAAACGATTCAAAATTATTTACAAGAAGAATTAAAATAAGCGTTATGCACTTAATCATTTAGTAAAATATACAATCAAACGCCTTTCAAAGTTTCGCTCAATTCGCTTATTTTTTTATTGATACTTCGACTAAAATTATCATCAAAGGCTTTCATATAATTCTTCAAAACTAAAAAATCGATGTTTTACGACAGAATGTTGAAATTGAATGCTCTCGAAACCTCTGCCTCCGATATACACATCTGAGTTGTACTTTTCACTGATATAGCAGATTTTATCAAATTCTGCCTGCACCAGATTAACATCATTGACAATAGTGCTGGAAATATATACCCGGTCCGGATGATATTTCTCATAAATTTTTTCGATGTTCAACGACGGCGACATTTGACCGCTGTTCAACACAACGAATCCCTTCAATTCCAGGATTTGATCGACCATTTTCAGCGCAATATCATGAAGCTCCTGAGACATGATCAGGCAAAATGCCTTGCCTCGTTTTTCACCCGGAACAGGAATTATTCCCTGAAGGCGCACAATCGCATCTCGAATCGTCTGCGTAACAAAATGCTCCTCAATGATCGTTTTCTCCCCTGATTCCCACATATCTCCTATTTTCCACAAAATTGGAGTAACTATTTTATCATATATCAAATACAATGGATACTGACCAAGATACATTCCGTTAAGCGCCTTTTGCACCTGCTCCCGGTGTCCCATAAGCGCCTGTTCGTGAATATAGTTAATCAGATGATTGCAATTTCGCTTGAGTATGTGATAACTTATTTCCAAATCAGAATCATCTTCCACGGGAAACAGATTCACTTTACTTTTATCTTTTTTATAATTTTTCAAAAAATCCGCAAGGTGCTGCATCAGAAACTTGCGATGCCCGCCGGCTGTTTTAATGCACTCGAGCTTGCCTTCTTCTGTCCAGCGCTTTATCGTCGAGACGTTCACTCCCAGAATATTCGCCGCATCCAGACTGTTGAAATATTTAACTTCTCCTGCCATTTGATCCTCCTGTAGGTGTTTTCCGCTTACCAGATATCATACAATACCGCTCATAAACACAAGTGATTACGTTTTTTTATTTTTTGGCTTGCATTTCATAACTATTTTTGAGAAATTAATATAAGCTCAAATGAATCTCCTCACTCTAAACTAAGATACAAATAAAACATGAAAAAGTCAACCAAAATGAGCTTTTTGAACTTTTTTACTTGACTTCTCATCCAAAAATCACTATATTATAACCGATCGCTCATAACGCTTAATTTTATACTCATTGATAGAAAAGGACTTGTATGAATCGATTCACAATTTTTTTATTCATTATGTTTATCGGCTCAATTACAGAAATATCCGCATCAAACGAGAATCTGAAAAAAGCCAGAGATTTATTCTATGAATCCATTGAAGATGAAGGTAAAATAGAGCCGGCGATGGAACTGTTCAGGGAAATCGGGCAGAAAAAAGAGTATTATGGCAGAAGCTTAGCCTACATCGGGACTTTATATGCTCTAAAGGGGAAGCATTCGTTCCTTCCCCACAACAAGCTGAAATGGGTTCTTAAGGGACTGGATAAAATGGATAAAGGAATAGAGAAAAGTCCTAATGATCTGGAGGCGCTCTTTATTTTCGGAGCAACATGTATTCATCTTCCATTCTTTTTCAATCGTGATGATGATGCCGAGCGAGCGTTTGATAAAATCATCGAAATGCTTCCGCAAAAAATTGATAATTATGATACGAGCTTGATAATATATGTGATTGATTTTTTGCAGGAAAAAGCAAAGCTGGAATCTAGTCAAGAGAAAATATTGGCAAATATAAAAACTGAACTGAAATCCGATGAACATCGAATATCTGATTTTTAATTTGATCATAATCTACGGACCGCTGGCATTGAGTTTTGACGAGAAAGTTGCGTTCTATAAAAAATGGAAATATGTATTCGCAGCAATCGGGCTGATGATGATTCCGTTCATTATCTGGGATATTGTTGTAACCGGCAGGCATTGGTGGTTCAATGAGAAATACACCTTAAATTTTGCCTTTGCCGGACTTCCGATTGGTGAATGGCTTTTTTTTATTACTGTGCCCTACGCACTGCTGTTCGTATGGGAAGTATTTGCGGCTTATTTTAAAAACCGGGAAATCCGGTTTTTGCATCCGGTTCGAAGCATAGCGCATTTCGGGATGATTCCGGGATTCATACTCTTTTATTATGGAAAAGAATATACCGGGCTTGTTTTCATCGCGCTGGCAGTTACTGCATTTTTGGATCGATTATTTAAAACAGGAGTCTATTTGCAGAAACGAACGATTCATCTGTTGTTACTGAATGTGGCACTGACATCGTTTTTT
>WJJN01000624.1 GCA_014729735.1 Candidatus Zhuqueibacterota bacterium | reverse complement strand
GTAAGTACGGTTATCGACGGATTCGTCGAAGCCGGATCGCATCAGGTACAGTTCGATGCGTCATTCCTGGTTTCCGGTATTTATTATTATCAACTGAAATCCGGGAATTTTCAAGCCATGCATAAAATGGCGCTTGTAAGGTAAGATAGTAACAGGCTGCCGCGGATTTTTGGATAATACGAATCTGCGGCAGCCATTAGAGACATTACTTCCGATAATAATATTAGTCAACCTCTAAAATCGAACCGGCAACAATGTTTGCGATTTTGCTGCGCAGCGGAACCACAGAGCCGTCATCATTCGGATGAACGCGATTGGTCAGCAGAATGACCGTCGTTTCCGTCTCGGGATCGATCCAGATGGATGTGCCTGTATATCCGCTGTGCCCATACGACTTTCCGCCAAACAGATCGCCGCCGTTAGTTGAGTAGGCAGAGTTAAGATCCCAGCCCAGTCCTCTGCCGCTGAATTTTACTTCAGGAAAAACCGATGTCATCCGTTCCACAGTCAGCGGGCTTAGTATTCGTACATCATTAAAGACGCCTCCCTGAAGCATCATCTGCGCGAAAATTGCCATATCGTCAGCAGTGGAGAACAGACCGGCATTGCCGGAAATTCCACCCTGCAGCCGTGCCAGCGGATCGTGAACCACACCGATCAGTGGTTTGCTGTCAATCACTTCTGTCGGCACACAACGGTCGCGAAATTTTTCAGGCGGCGTGTAAAACGTGTGTTTCATACCTAATTGTTGGAAAATATGCTTTTCAGAAAATTGATCGACTGGCATTCCGGTAACTCGTTTGATAATATTCGCCAGCGTAATGAATCCAAGGCAACTGTAATGAAATTCAGTACCAGGAGGGCAGGTTTTATCCAATTTGGCAATGTAGACCGCCATGGAATCCAGCGGGCAGGGAGAACCGTATTTTTCTTCGATTTTCTTAGCGTTGGCATAAGGTAGCAGTCCCGAAGTATGGGTCAACAGATGCCACAATCGGGCATCCGCTGCTTCATTTCCCTCTTCATCGATGTAAACGGAAAATTCCGGAATGTATGCTTTCACCTTATCCCACAGGCGAATTTCCCCCCTTTCGACTAAAATCATGATACTGGTAGCAGTAGCGACTGGCTTTGTAATGGATGCCATATCGAAAATCATGCCCGGCTGCATTTCTCTTTCTTCAGGAACCAGTTGGCTTTTGCCAAAAGCGTGCCGCAAAACAATATGCCCTTTCCGGGTAACAAGCAGGACCGCCCCCGGAATGTCCCCGCGATCGATAGCCTCCTTTATAATATCGCTGGCAATGTTTAGACGGGTTGATGACAATCCCAGCGCTTCCGGCGTGGCGACCGGCAATTGTTGGGCAGGCAGATTGATCGAAATGATCAGAAAGAATATAATTACTCCATAGATTTTACGCATTGAATTCTCCTCGGTAATTTTTCTTAAAATATAATAAACCGAATGGAAAACTACAACACCTTTTTTCTGGAGTACAACGACCTCTCGCTGCAATGCAGTCGTTTTTCGGCTGCAAAGAGATACCACAGAGAAATCAGGCTTATTGTTCTTTCTTTTTATTCAGCTCGACATATAGCCGTAGATTTTCATTTACATCCAGTTTTTTATGGTCTTCCCACTTTTCATAGCCTGGTAATCCTAGTTCGATTTTATTGACACCGACTTTCACGGTTTTCTGTTTGATCGGGCTTTTGCCTAAATATTTTCCATTAATCAAAATATTGGCGTCAGTTGGATTTGTCATCACTGAAATAGCGGCTCTGTGTTGTTGTTTTTGTAACTGGATCTCCACTTCACGGGTCTCGTTAGCAGTGATGTGGTAAGCGCCCTCGAAGGTATTGTATTTCGGTCCTGCATTGATCCTGAATAAATGGGTGCCGGCTCGGAGCCTGCGGATAGTAATTTCGCCGGATTCACTTTGATATTTTTTTTCATTGTCCTTGATGATTTCCGCATTCGGCACATTGAGATCAAACCTGATATTTCCCAGGTACCTTTCTGAATACTTTTGGTATGAAAAATAAGAACCAAGTGCCATAAATACCAACGACATAAAAACGAGCGTAAAAGTCCAGAAACGTTTTGAGAACGAGTTTTGGTAACCATCAGGAAAATCATCGTGCTGGGCTTTGGTGTCCTGCGATGCCAAATGATTGACATTCGACATAAATCGTGAAAGCCGGTATTTTAAATTGATTTGATTTTCCCATTTTAAGAATTGGTTGATATCGAAAATCAATTCGGAGACAGATTGATAACGCTTTTCCAACGAGCGTGTGAGCATTTTTTTCAGGATTCGGTTCAACTTGCGCGGGATGGTATTGACATAAGAACGTGCGGATTTATATTTCCCCTGACTGATAAGGCTAAATAGTTCGGTATTCGAAAGCGCAGTGTAGGGTTTAACACCTGTGAGCATTTCATAGAACAGGATTCCCAATGAATAAATATCTGTCTGATTGGAGATATCATCACCATTGACCTGCTCCGGCGACATGTAGATCGGCGTTCCGACGATCACGCCTGTTTCTGTTATATTATTCGGCGTATCCTCCTTTGCCACACCAAAATCGATGATCTTCACTTCTCCTTCTGTAGATATGAGGACATTTCCCGGCTTTACATCGCGGTGAATGTATCCACGGGCATGGGAGTGTTCGAGTCCTCGTGCGATTTCCCGGGTAATAATCGCTGCGATCAGCGGTGGTACCGGTGCGAAAATAGAAAGAATGGTTTTCAAATCCATCCCGTTCACATACTCCATCACAAGGTAGTAGCTGCCTTTGTGATAGATAAAATCGTGCGT
>WJJN01000623.1 GCA_014729735.1 Candidatus Zhuqueibacterota bacterium | reverse complement strand
GGAGCCAATTTTTTATGAAGTTAACTGATTTGCTTGATGAACTGCCATCGAAAACGATTAGCGGAGATCCTTCCGGGATCGATATTAAAGGACTGGTTTATGATCCGTTGCGCGTCAACGACGGATTTTTATATGTTGCGATCAATATTTACACGCAACTGGATAAAATCGAAATTCCAGACGGGCATGATGTTGTGGAAGATGCGATTAAAAACGGCGCTGCGGCGGTGGTGCTGCAAAAGGACATGGATGTGCCGGATTCGGTCGTGAAAATTGTTGTGCCCGATTCCCGCTACGCGCTGGCGTTGCTGGCGAATAAATTTTATGATTATCCTTCCCGCGATATTCGAATGATCGGAATTACCGGAACCAATGGTAAAACAACCACGACTCACATCGTGGAAAGCATTCTGGGTCAGAAATTCCGTGTGGGGCTCATCGGCACGTTGTATTATAAAATCAATGGCAAGATTTTTAAATCCAAAGATACCACACCTGAACCACCGGATTTGCAGGAAATTTTCACACATATGAATAACGAACGTGTGCAATACTGCGCAATGGAGGTATCATCACACGGCATCGAATTTTTCCGTGTGCATGGCGTTGGGTACGATGCCGCAGTGTTCACAAATCTGACGCAGGATCATCTGGATTTTCACAAGACTATTGAAAATTACCGGAATACGAAATTAAAATTGTTCGGCTGGCTGAAAGATGATGATTACGCCATTATCAATATCGATGATCCGTCGGCATCTTATTTCATGGAAGCTTCTCGAGGCAAAGTCTTGAAATATGGCATCAAAAATCCGGCAGATATTTCGGCGAAAAATATCGAAATGACGATCAAGGGAATGAAATTCACACTCGTAACACCGGACGGCGAGATCGATGTGATGCCGAAACTGGTGGGAACATTCAACATTTATAATATCCTTGCCGCGGTCGGTGTTTGCTGGAGCGAAGGGCTGGATCTGGAAACTATTAAAAAAGGTCTGGAAGAAAATATTAAAGTATCCGGCAGATTTGAGCTGGTGGATAAAGGGCAGGACTTTTCTGTGGTTGTGGATTACGCGCACACGCCGGACGGGATCGAGAACGTGCTGAAGCTGGCGCAGGATTTGAAACCGAACCGGGTGATCACGGTGTTCGGCTGCGGCGGCGACCGCGATAAAGAGAAGCGCCCGATCATGGGCGACATCGTGTCCCGGTTCAGTGATCATTTTGTAATTACTGCCGATAATCCGCGTAACGAGGAACCGCAACTCATTGCAAATGATATCAAAAAAGGGATCCAGCATAAAGATTACAAGGAAATCCCGGATCGATATGAAGCGATCCAATATGCCATTAAAGAAGCCAACCCGGGAGATCTCGTTCTACTGCTTGGCAAGGGTCATGAAACCACACAAACGTTGAAACACAAGACGATTCATTTCAATGATGTGGAAGTGGCAGAGGAAATTCTGGAAGCGCTGTAATGGAGATTTTGAGTTGTATTAAATGCCTTTTTTGTTGTCATTCCTGCGAATGCAGGAATCCCATAACATTATAGGAGATTCCGGGACAAGCCCGGAATGACATTTTACAAAAAACAGAGTTATAATATAGCTCCAAATCTGAATTATTTAAAACAGAGAAAAAATTTACAACAAAGTTCTCAAAGGCTGCGCAAATTACACAGAGTTGCTGTATTTAATCTTTGTGTTCTTTGCACGGATTCTGGTTACTATCTGAGAATTTTGATATCGCATGTCTTTAAAATTAAAAGTTGATTTACATATTCATACCGCGGAAGATGTTGCCGAAATTGTGGGCGGACGGACAGATCTGTTGCCCGCCCGGCGATTCATCGATCTTGCCGTTAAAATGGGGTATGATGCAATTTCGTTTACGCATCACGGAGTATTGTATAATGATCCGCGTGTATTTAAATATGCTGCGGATCGGGGCTTGATTCTCATTCCGGGCGTGGAAACCTTTATCAATCGCAAGCATGTATTGTTGCTCAACTGCACTGCTCGGAAACATATTCTCACATATCATGACCTGCGTCGATACAAAGATGAAAATGTACTGGTAATCGCGCCGCATCCTTATTATCTTGTCGGGATGTGTCTGGGAAGAGATTTGAAGAAAAACATCGATATGTACGATGCGATAGAGTATTGCCATTATTACTACAAACTATTTAATCCGAACAGAAAAGCTTTGCGTGTCGCCAGGAAGCATAAGAAACCTGTTGTTGGAAACTCGGATGCGCATTATCGGGATCAATTCGGCACGACGTATTCTTATGTGTATGCGGAGGAGAAATCGATCCCCGCGATTATAAGAGCGATCAAGGCGGGCAAAGTGGAATACGTTTCACACCCGCGGACTTTTCAACAATTTGTTGATGAGACCAGGTGGATTTTAGAGAAATTACCATATGAAATTCAAATGAAGATGAGAAGCCAACTGAAACGTTCATCATCAAAATTCTTTAAAAAGGTACGTCATCTATTAGCTCAAAATGGATTGAAAAAATGAAACAAATCGTTTATTTGAATGATTCTCTTATCGATTTTGAACGTGCGAGCATTTCGCCGAATGACCGCGGATTTTTATTTTCCGATGGCGTGTACGAAGTGGTCCGCTGTTATGATGGATACCGGTTCGAACTGGAACGACATCTCGACCGGCTGCAATACGGACTGCGGGAGCTGCGGATTGCCGACATCGACAGGAGCAAGCTGATCGAAGTTTCGGCAGAACTTCTT
>WJJN01000622.1 GCA_014729735.1 Candidatus Zhuqueibacterota bacterium | reverse complement strand
CCCAATCCGTTGCCATTCTTTTTTGTCGTAAAATAAGGATCAAATATTCTTTTCAAATTTTTTTTAGATATTCCGATTCCTGAATCCCTTACAAAAATTTTCACATATTTTCCGGTTTTAATAGAACCGGAATCCTCTTCCTGAATCTCCACATTTTCGCATCTAATCATAATCTTACCACCATCAGGCATTGCTTGCTCCGCGTTCAGCACAATATTCTGAATCACTTGACTTATCTGTCCCTCATCCATTTCAACCGACCACAAATTTTCGTCTATGAAAAACTCGCATCGAGATTTTGAGCCTCTTAACACGAAAATCGCAGTGTCCTTTACAAGGTCCTGAATTGACATCAGCTTTTTAACAGGTGCACCGCCTTTGGAAAAGGTAAGCAACTGCTGCGTTAAGTTCCGTGCTTTAAAAGAAGCATTTTCTGCTTCGTTTAATAATTCAATGACATCATCCCATGAATTTTCATATAATTTAGCTAGTGAGACGTTTCCGATAATTCCGGTCAGGAGATTATTAAAATCGTGTGCAATCCCACCTGCAAGCACCCCAATAGAGCCAAGTTTCTCGGCTTTCAACATCTCAGCTTCATATTCCTTACGTCTGGTAATGTCCTGAATAAGAACCAGATATCCATAGGGATGATCACTATTAATCATTAATGGATTTATTATCACATAGAAATTACTTTTCCCGGATTTTGTTGTTTTGTACAGTCTATTCTTTTTGATAGATTCAAAATCAAATTCAGTTTCATACTTAATTGTCTCACCCGCATTTAGTCTCTCTCTATTTGCATTGATGATATTCGGATATTCAAATAAGTCGTAATCCTTTATTTTACTCACATGCTGCACACCAAAAAGCACTAAACATTCAGGATTCGCATCGATAAGAAGCCCGGTTGCGTCATATAATTGAATAGCTATCGGAGATTGCTCAAAAATCGTTCGGAACTTTTCCTCATTCAATTTCAATGCATCTTCCGCCCGTTTTCGTTCATAAGCAACAGTAACCTGATTTATAAAAGCTTCTATTATGTTCTGATTGACTAATTGTTCTTTATCCCGTGTAACTATGATAACATTTCCATATAACACATTATTGCGCGTCATTCCCATTGCGTAAAAAGTACCCATTCTAAGAAGCTTTTCGATTGAATTACAAACCGTACGCGGAATTTCTCCGAAACTGAGTTCGTACAGCCTTCCTTTGACAAGCACTAATTTGCCTTTCAACAGGTCGTTTCTTGCTACTTCATTGTTAAGCGTTACGGAATAATCATGCAATCTTCTGCCTAACAATCGAATGACATCATTTGTGTATTTGCCCAGTCCGCCAATATATTTCAGATGCAAAGAGCTATCTGTCTCATCGAATGCATTGATCATCACAATTGAATTCCCTGTGATCTTTTTCAGTTTTCGACCGGTAAACTGATAAAAATCCTCGTCGCCTGAAAGCGTGGCAAATTCAAATGCTGCATCAGACAAAAAAGTTAACTCTTCAATATACCGCTCTGCTTCTTTCTCAGCTTTTTCTTGATCGCGTATTTTTGTTACGTTCGACTCCAGTTCGGAGCATTTTTCACGCGACTGTTTTAATTCCTGAATGAGTTGTTTTTTGGATTTGAGTTCATCTCTCATCAATATGGGCTCCGCGTGTAATCATCTTTAAAATTACAGCCCCCCGTTTTTTTGAAGAACAATGGACAGACACAGGTTTCAGCAGTTATTACCTGTATGAAAGGTGAGAAATCTTATATCGTGAATGTATGTATTTTAAGACAAAAAGTCAACAATTATTTACAAATTAACAAAACTTAAAATATATTTTTTATTTGTTACGCACAATTAGTTTTATTATCAAAAAAGCCATCTAATCGAACCGAAATATCGAAATCCGCTGCCGGAAATATCGAGCTGATATTTCTCTAATTCCTCTTTCCGCTGATCGAAATCCGCTGCCAGCCCCAGCAGCAGTTGCCCGGTCTTCACCTCGATACCGGCAGTCACCGTGTTTTGCTTCACATAAGTCAATGGGGTATTTATATCAGAAGAAAAATTGATGGCGGTTTTTTCAGACATGTAACCGACGCGCAGCCAAATGCGATTCGTAATCCGAAGCTCGCCTCCGGCGTGATACGAACGGTGGAACCGGTAATCGACATTTCGATTGTTGTCGCGCGTATCGTTCGGGAACACATTATGAATATCGAGCGCGAGACTCAACCTTTCGAAGGGCTGGAACGCAATGCCAAGATTGATCATTTCCGGCAGCTCATCCATAAAAGCAATATTCGTGAAATAATCGAAAAGCACGTAATCCGGGTTCGTATGAATGAGGTTTTCGACAGTCATTCCCATCCGCAGCATTTTATGAGCCTGATAGAGGATTCCAATATCAAGAGCAAGTCCGGTCTGTTGTTTCAGGATATCGGATTCGATCAATTGCACAGCCGATTCCGACCGATTGAGCTGGAAACTTGCTCCCACAGCGACTTTCGGCGTGAGCTCCCTGCCGTACATCAGCGAGAGAAAGTATTGATGAAAAAGCCATTGGTCATTCGATTTGGATGGCGTGCCAGTTTCATCAGTTGTGGTCAGCACATCCGGATTTCCGGATTCCACCCGGGAAAACGATATAGCCCAGCCGGGTCGGATAAAAGCAGCATTCAATCCATTCGAGGTAAATTCCGCCAGTGACCACGAATAATTTTGCCGGAAGCCGTTGAATATCATCATTGTGGTGTCGGTAATGGCTAATCCCGCCGGGTTATAATTGATCGCGGTGGTATTGCCGGGATATGCCGTCTGCGCGCCTGCCATGGCAATGGATCGCGTCGATGGCATGAAAAAAGGCTTCTGGCTGGGGCTCGCCATTTTCATATTGAAAATGAAAACGAATGAACATGTGAACAAGAATAGTCGATATATTTTCATGATTGCTCTTTCTTTTTATGGGATTCTCTTGTTACATGAATTTAGCGTGGATTTGTTTCGCGATGTTTGCTCTGCACATTTATGCGATGCTGAGTGCCGTAAGGTTCAGTATGTCTATAGCAATCTCCTCCAGCAATTTCAAATTGCCTGCTTCAATCGAAATTACTACATGCCGTCCTTACAGGACTCTCGATTCGTTTTGTTTTTGAGGTGCTATGGACATATCGTCGCTGATGCAACTCTAATTGTTACCGCTGATTTGGGAAAACCGTTGAAACGGTTTTTATTTTCTATGGCTTTAATCGAACCACCCGAATGAATTCGGGTGCTTGTTCAACATTCTCCTTTCTAATGAGTTAATTTAAGATAATACCCCGTGTGCCGTCAAGCACGACATGTCTATAGCAATCAGTTCTACACCTCACCCAAAAAGTCCCGTCAGGGACGGTATGTCATTATTCTAATTCGAGCAGGATTTCCGGAGTTTTTCCGGTTTCAGAATTTTGTTATTCGTCAGTAATTTCTTCCTCTCCCAGGTGATATCCGACAGAAACGCCTACTACTGTCCCTATTACAGCTCCGATTGCTTTACCATTGCTATAAAATTCAAGTGTCCCGGTTGTTGGATCGATCTCCGCGCCTATCGCTGTTCCTATAAAAAGCCCGGTAAAACCGAACGCAATAACAGGGATAATATTATGCTTCACCTTTGACACTGTATCTTTCGGCGAATGGAAAAATTCTTGATCTGATACACCGGCAGAATCCAAATTCGTCTTTCTCATTTCCGGATATTGATGTTGGACGATATATTGTTCAAATTCATTTTGCTGAGCAAGTGACATCGAAACAGGCAAGAAAATGCAAGTTAAAAGTGCGGAGAGATACTGACGAAAGATAATCATATAAATTGCCTCCTTCAATCGAAATTACTACATGCCGTCCTTACAGGACTCGATTTGTTTTGTTTACGAGGTGCTATAGACATATCGTCGCTAACGCGACTCCTGGTGTTTGCATGGGAATAACCGTTGAACGGTTTTTATTTTCTCTGGCTTTAATCGGACACCCCGAATGAATTCGGGTGCTGGTTCAACTTTCTCCTTTTAACTGTTCTATTTCAAAATAATGTTCAGAGTGCCGCCAGGCACGGCATGTCTATAGCAATCGCTCCCCCCACATTCCAAAAGTCCCGTCAGGGGCGGTATGTCACTGCTTGGATTCGTGCACGAGATTTCCGAAATTTAAACATTTCGGAAATCTGTCGTGCGTTGCTTTTGCTCTAACGAATTTCAATTATTGACCTTATTTTTTGTTTTGAAAGCTTAATAGCACAGCATTTCCCCAAAACTAAAAACCTTATTGCCTTATTAATCCAGGATTAAAACTCAACCGCCAGCAAATTTATCCGGCATTCCAGCGCCGTTGATTTCAGCGGGACAATATAAGAATTGCCCGAATTTGTGCTGAGTCTCACATCCAATTGCGGCAATGCGAAATTTGCCTTCTTTTCACTGATATTTAAAAGCGCCACATTTGCGTTCTGCGAGTGACATCGCGTATAATAAGTTGCCGCACCGATAGGCGCAAGAACCCAGCCGGCAACTAGCATCAAGGGAGACGTGGAAATATGACCGGTTGCAATGCCCAGATACATCACTATTATTTCGGGAACTGCTGCTGCAAGAAACAATGGCAGCAAGGAACATGATTTTCCGGAAGCATAATACAGATTCGTTGACGCTCCAACCGGCACTCCGGCTGAGGCGCCGAGAAGGATGGCAATAACAAAACCCAAATCGCCAAATTCGGAACTCGATCTTTCCCCCGAAAGATAGGCGATGCCATATCCAGCGAATCCACCTGCAAATAATCCGACAAAACCACCGCCGAAGGCGCTCCCAAAGGCATAATATGGAGTAAAAGCAAGTGTGTCATTTTCAGCACAAAGAACCATCGAGTTCGGAACGCCGCCAAAACTGGTGGACGCAAGTGTAAATAGAATACAAATGACAATTAAGAATTTGGTCGTCATTAAAACACCTTTTATATCAATGGTTTTTTTACATGCCGTCCTTACAGGACTCTGTTTCGTTTTGTCTTTGAGGTGCTATAGACATGTCGTCGCTAACGCGACTCATATTATTCGCCACTGATCTCCACAGATTGAACACGGATTTTTTTAAAAACTTTGGGAAAATCAGTGTTCATCAGTGTCAATCTGAGCTACTATTGGTTTAGATTTTTCCTCTTATATTAAAATGAAATTAAAACACCTGCAGTCACACTCTTTTGAAAACCGAAATATGGACAGAATGTGATTTTACCAGGCTTGCTTTGGAATTGATTTTTATCAATATTATATGCAATATTAGAATTAATGATTGGCATAACAGCGACAGCTACTATAGGAATAAAAGCTAACTGCGGAACAGAATAAAAAGGCATTGTTAACGCTAAAATTCCGGCATCGTAGAGAAGGCATTTTGTAAATATCCGCAATTTCTGTTTTCCTATATATGTCAATCCGATGATGCTGCTAACGCTATAGTAGCCGCCAAATCCCAGATGATATAATAAAAACAAAGACTCCAAATCGGGAACGGTGTCGTTGTGTGAAAAGGAATCTTTATCTTTATCTTCGTCTTCCAGTAGCATATTCAGAACACCAGCAAGTGCGAGAGGTCCGTAAGAACTCATCGTTGATGCCTTAAAATAGCGTGATTGGTGGATACGTGTAGAATCCTGAGTCGATGAGAAAACATTTTCAATGGAAAAAAGTAAAATGAAAGCAAAACTGAGTATTTTTAACTTCATACTTGCCTTTGAATTGAGAAGATCTATTTTTGTAAACGATGTTTGCTATTTCATGCCGTCTCTACAGGACTATATATTTTCTGTTCATGAGGTGCTATAGACATGTCGTCGCTAATGCGACTCTCATTGTTACCGCAGATTTAGGAAAACCGTTGAAACGGTTTTTATTTTCTATGGCTTTAATCGAACCACCCGAATGAATTCGGGTGCTGGTTCAACATTCTCCTTTTCGCTGCTCAATAAATGTTCAGAGTGCCGCCAGGCACGGCATGTCTATAGTAATCAGTTCCATACCTCACCCAAAATTCCCGTCAGGGACGGTATGCCATTATTCGAATTTGTGCAAGATTTCCGAAGTCTCGAAGACTTCGGAAATCTGAACTTGCTTTCAGATACAAACAAAATTCAGCTCAGCGCATCGCCGAAATCTTTCATAGCGAAATAATAGGCAATGACAAATGCGATTACCATCGTCGCCAATATCCTCTTCACCGAGCTGACATGATATTTCTGTTTTATGAGAACTCCCTGGATTTCATTAAATTGAATTGACTTCAAGGACTTCTCTCCGGTCTTCGGATCAATGATTTGCAGCACGACAAGGTGTATATCTTTTTCAAGATAAATTCCTTTTATCTGCTGTTTATTCTTCAAAATTAAAATAACTTCGCTGCCTTTATCGGCACCTGTCAAACGTTCGGGTGGCTGGCTTACTTGTGACCAGCGTTGATACGTGGTGGCGCAGTTTGTGAAAATTAAAATAATAGGAACGAATTTTTTAATATGTGTGATCATATTTACATTTCCACGAAACCTTCATTCCATTTAACGAATCAGATCAAATCTATCTCAACTAAAGAATATTAACGTTAGTCACGCTAATAAACAAAAGCCAACGATAGCAGATATCGATTTATTGAATCTTCTTTTCCGGATAACTTTAAATAATCATTTCTGTTATCATGTGCAATGGCAATGTCAAGAATAAACGAATTCAAATAGAAACCAATCCCGAACGAATAAGTTTTTCGAGCCATATAATAGAATTCCTTGTTATCAGAAACGGAAAAATCTATAGGATAGCTTTGTTGAATAAAACCAGTTCTAAGAGTAACACAGGGAAAAAGCCGATATTCTGCGCCAAGGTGATATGAACGTCTAAGTTCTATATTTTCATTTTTATAGAGTGGCTCAATTTCTATTTTTCTTGTGAAAACGTTTTTTACTTGAGTAGATAATAGCAATTTTGATATTGGCTTATACTGCATTCCAATATCAAGACTCACTGGATGCGTTTTAGCAATAACTGGTTGCCCCAAATCAGAAAAGATGAAATACTTAAATTTAGATGATAAAAGATAATCGATATTAAGACCAATTTTTAAAGCTTCGCTATACTTCCATAATATTCCGACATCCACAACAACGCCCTTATATTCACCAGTGAAGTGATCTTTATAGGAGTCATGAACATCTGAAGCTAAATATCTTCCACGCAAACCAACGGCTAATCCTGGTGCTACTTTAAAGGAATAGCAAAGGTTAATAAATTGTTCATAATATAAAAATTTTGCATTTTGGAGATAAACAGAATTGTTTTTTACCACTGTCCATTCATTTATTTTATCACCTTTTTGCCATCGTCCGAATAACAAACCCCAATTATTGTAAATTACTGCTACTGCACCTCCTGATTGAGAGTAGTTTTGTTTGATATTTAAGGATTTCCATGAATAATTTTGGTAAGAAGCATGAATGGATGTTTTTATGCCGTCAAAAGCTACCAGACCTGCCGGATTTCCAAATAGTGCATCGTCATCCTCGGCGGTTGCTACTATAGCATTTCCGACTGCCAGCGATTTGCTTGATTCTAATTCATAGCTAATTTGCGAAAATGAATTTTGGATCGAAATAAATAAAGCAATGATTAGAATATAACTGCAAAGAATCCAATTCTTCATGTGTGACATTTTTGATGAGCTCCTGATAGTGATAAATTTGCTATAGACATATCATTGCTAACTCGACTAGAAGTATTTATGCTGACCGGGAAAATCGTTAAAACGGTTTTTGATACCTTATCTTTGGATCAAACACCCGAATGAATTCGGGTGCTGGTTCAACATGCTATTTCTTGCCCTGTAATTTATGTGCCGAGTGCCGTCAGGCACGACATGTCTATAGCAATCGCTTCCCTCAACATTACAAAAGTCCCGTCAGGGACGGTATGTCATTTTCCGATTTTGTGCAAGATTTCCGAAGTCTTGAAGTCCCCGGAAATCTGAACTTACAAAGATACAAACAGAATTCAACTCAACGCATCCCCAAAATCTTTCATAGCAAAATAATATGCAATGACAAATGCGATTACCATCGTCGCCAATATCCTCTTCATCGAGCTGACATGATATTTCCGCTTTATGAGAACTCCCTGTATTTCATTAGATTGAATTGACTTCAAAGACTTCTCTCCTGTCTTCGGATCGATGATTTGCAGCACGACAAGGTTTATATCTTTTTCAAGAAAATTCCTTTTATCTGCTGTTTGTTCTTCAAAATTAAAATAACTTCGCTGCCTTTATCGGCACTTGTCAGACGCTCGGGTGGCTGGCTTACTTGTGACCAGCGTTGATACGTGGTGGCGCAGTTTGTGAAAATTAAAATAATAGGGATGAATTTTTTAATATGTGTGATCATATTTATATTTCCACGAAACCTTCATTCCATGTAATGAAATTTATAATTTGCATTTAGTAAGCTACATTGAAAATGAATGCATAGCCTTTTTTATCATACCTGCCGTCGATGTCTGCAAGAAATCCCAGAGTCAGTATCATACCTCCATTGTATCGATATGCGAAAT
>WJJN01000621.1 GCA_014729735.1 Candidatus Zhuqueibacterota bacterium | reverse complement strand
TCGAGCTGTACAAGCCGGATGGAATTCCGGTGACTTTCGATCTGCAGATCGAAGCCGAGGCGCTGGGGTGCGAGCTGCAATGGGCAAAGGAAAATCCGCCGGCAGTGATTACGCACGTGCTTGATGATAAATCGTTGAGCGATCTGACGATTCCGGACGAAAACTCCGGACGCTTCCCGGAAGTGTTCAAAGCTGTCCGCTCGCTCAATCAAAAAGCCGGTGATGTGGCGATTTACGGACTGGTCACCGGACCGTTCACGCTGGCTCTGCATTTGAAGGGGACGAATATTTTCATGGATATGTTCGATGATCCGGATGCGGTTCATGAATTGATGAAGTTCTGCACCAAAGTCGCCTCCAAAGTCTCCGGTATGTACCTCGATGCAGGCTGCGATATCATCGCGCTGGTCGATCCGATGACGAGCCAGATTTCACCGGACGCTTTCCGCACGTTCGTTACGCCGTATGCCACGGAGGTATTCAATGGTGTTCGCGAGCGCGGCGCACTTTCTTCATTTTTCGTCTGCGGGCACGCGCAGAAAAATATCGAAGCAATGTGCGAAACCAAACCTGACAATGTGTCGGTCGATGAAAATATTCCACTGGATTATGTCAAAGAAATCTGCCGCAAACACAGAATTTCCTTTGGCGGCAATCTGCAGCTCACCGTCGTGCTGCTGATGGGCACTCAGGACGACTGCCGCCGCGATGCGATGGAATGCATCAATATCGGCGGCGACGCCGGTTTCATTCTGGCGCCGGGCTGCGATCTCCCATATTCAGTACCGCCCAAAAATCTGCAAGTGGTGACAGATCTTGTGTACGATCCATATCAACGCCAGGTCGCACAGGAGCTTCTTCATAAGAAAAAGGAAGTAAAAACTGACATCGATCTTTCGGAATACGGGCAGTCCGATAAAGTGGTGGTGGACGTGATCACTCTGGATTCAGAAGCCTGTGCACCGTGCCAGTACATGGTTGAAGCCGTGAAAAAGGTGGCGCCATATTTCAATGACCTGGTTATCTGGCGGGAGCACAAAATCAAAGAAAAAGAGTCGGTAGAGTTCATGATGGGATTGATGGTCAAAAATATCCCCACGATCTGCATCGATGGAAAAATCAAATTCGTCAGCAATATTCCCTCCAGGGATGAGCTGGTCGCCGCGATCCAGGAGCGGATCAATGAGAAATTCGGCATGAAACTGCGGCGACAGCACAGCCGGCTGCTGGTGCTTGGTGCTGGCTGTGAGAAATGCGCGCAGACGCTGCAAAACGTGCAGCAGGCGGCGAAAGAGCTGGGAAGCACTGTGGAAATCGTCCATGTCACCGACGAGAATCAGTTTCATCAATACGGCGTTGCTGCTACACCGGCTGTTATTGCTGTGGAAGAGCGTGTGAAAATTTCAGGAAGAGTCCCATCTGTGGAGGTTGTCAAAGAATGGCTGAAAGAGCTTTAAAAATCCCGACGATCCTGATCACCGGATTTCTGGGCGCCGGTAAAACCACGCTGCTGAACCGGCTGATCGAATATTATCAAAGCAGACGCACGGTATTGTTGATCAATGAATTTGGTAAAATTGGTATCGATGGTGAGCTGCTGATCTCTGGAAATTATGAAAAAATCGAATTGAATAAGGGAAGCCTGTTCTGCATCTGCGTGCGTACCGATTTCATTTCGGAAGTCGAGAAGATCGCCACGGAGATGCAGCCCGAATTATTGATCATCGAGGCGACCGGACTGGCGGATACCTCGGAAATGGAAAAAATGCTTGCACTGCCCAACATAAAAGATTATATTGAACTAATCGCGTGCCTGTGCCTGGTGGATTCTCAGAATTTTCTGAAGATCAAGGATAATCTGAAAGCGCCTGCATCTCAAATTCGCAGCGCCGATCTGGTCATTATCAATAAAATTGATCTGGTCGATAAACAGCATCTTGAGAAAGTGACGCGGGCTGTCAGAGAAATTTCATCGTCAGTCCCGGTCATTGAAATGACATATGCGGATTTTCCGCTGGAAGCATTTGCGGAAATACATCGCCCGGAGTCTGGAGCCGGGGGTGCTCCGGGAGAAGGACGCCCCGATCCATTGACATCGGTTACTCTGGAAGAAGAAGGATCGTTTTCACAGGAAAGCTGGGATGAATTCCGAATAAATTTAGATGTCGAGATCATGCGGGCAAAGGGTTTTGTTCATATCGACGATCACTGCTATTTTGTGGAAGCAACGATGAATGATTGGCGGTTTCAGCCGGTAGATGATCGGAGAGGAGATAAGAACCGGCTTGTGCTTATTGGCAGAGGGCTGGATGAGGACAGGATTGGTGAGTTGTTCAGAGAAGAGTTGCGTTTGGGGAATTGATTAAATAACACCGGAACGAAAACGGGGATATATGTCATTCTGAATGCGCCCTCTTTTTGGCGGATCATACCTACGGCTATCCCGTTTGGTCAGAAAAGTCCTGAAGCAGGCAAATTGGAAGTCCCCCTTTGAAGGGGGATTTAGGGGGATGTTATCATAAGTGATTGAAATTAAGTAACATCCCCCTGTCCCCCCTTCAAAGGGGGGAACTTAAAAATTCAAATAAATACTAAATTTGCAAATTGCTGAGTTAAGGGGATAGCCGTGGATCATACCACGAAACTTTAGTAAAGACATACGCTTAGTGGTATGAGATTCTTCGTCTCCCGCAAAACGGGATCCTCAGAATGACAATTTTTTGAGTTTTCGTTCAACGACTAAATGGTTTTGAATTTGCTACCGTCGAATAAGATCTAAAAAGAGGATAAAAGGACTCTAAATGATAAAAAGCGATATACCACCTGCTGATTTTTTGAAACCGACAAAATTAATTGAATCACAGCATCCTGATATTATTTCGGCGGCGACAAAAATTACCGCCGGTGCGGAAACGGATATCGAAAAAGCTGAGAAACTTTT